>NZ_JACJDW010000025.1:0-65838 GCF_014163745.1 Pseudoalteromonas sp. SR44-2
TGGTCTTATTTAAGCTTCCAGCTAGACGAGAGGATAGAAGATATCCCCGATGGGTTAAGCCAAAACCATCTAAGTATCCCCATAAAAAGAAAGATGCCAGTCAGCTTAACTGACTGGCATTAGCCAATCGGCTCCTTTTATACTTAGCGAGAACGCTTATTAGGCTGAATCTTCACCTGTTTTATCATATTCTCTTTTACTTCGAGTACTTCAATAGGGTAGCCCGCAATACGTAGACTAATATTTGCATCGGGAATATCTTCCAAGTATTCAACAATTAAACCACTCAAAGTTTTTGGGCCGTCTAGTGGGAAATCCCAACCCATCTCTTTATTTAAATCGCGTACGTTAGCGCCGCCATCTACAATACAAGAGCCATCAGTTTGTGTTTCTACTTCTTCGCTTGGCGTACGAGTTTGTGTAGTTGTAAAATCGCCAACAACTTCTTCTAAAATATCTTCAAGCGTTACTAAACCTTGAATATCGCCATACTCGTCTACTACTAAGCCAATACGCTCTTTAGACTGCTGAAACTTTAACAGCTGAGTGTTAAGTGATGTTCCCTCTGGGATAAAGTAAATTTCGCGTACAGCACGCAGCAAAGATGGTTTATCAAATTGCTCTTTTGTAAGTAGACGAAGTGCATCTCGAGAGTGAATAAAGCCTACTGCGTCATCTATATTGTCGCGATACAACAACACGCGAGTATGTTGTGCATGGGTAAGCTGGCGACTAATTAGTTTCCAATCATCATTAATATCAATAGCCACAATTTCGTTACGTGGGATCATGATATCTTCAACGGTTACTTGCTCTAAATCTAAAATTGAGGTCAGCATACTTTGATGGCGAGCAGGGATAAGAGCGCCAGACTCATTGAGCACTGTTTTTAATTCTTCTTTGCTCATGCTGTGCTCGTCGATTTGAGCGGCACTAATACCAAATAATCGCAATATCCCGTTGGTCATCCAGTTAACGATAACAACAAAAGGAAAAAGAATTTTTAGTAACCCTTTAAGTATTATTGAGCTTGGAAAGGCAACTTTTTCAGGATAGAGGGCAGCAAGAGTTTTAGGTGTTACTTCGGCAAATATAAGCACGACTAAAGTTAACACACCCGTAGCGATAGCAATACCAAGGTCACCGTAAAGGCGAATACCTATAATGGTAGCAACTTGAGCTGCAGCTATATTGACAAGATTATTGCCAATTAAGATTAAACCGATGAGCCTATCTGGACGGCTAAGTAATTTACTGACTCGTTTAGCTGCACGATGATCCTCTTTAGCGAGGTGTCGCAGGCGTATACGATTGATTGACATAATTCCGGTTTCTGAACCAGAAAAATAAGCAGAAAAAAGCACCAAAAAACCTAAAATGATAAATAGGGTACTTGTCGATATGTCGTCCAACGATGGATCCTTTTCTTATAAATCAATGCGTATTAAGCTAGAGTGAGCAAGCAGAGTCAAGTTAAAACTTATTTAGTATCACTTCTTGTATGAAACGGCTGCCAAAATATGCGAGTGTGAGGACAAATGCAGCGACCATGATCGTAATAACCACAGGTTTACCGCGCCAACCCTTTTTCATATGCCCGATGGCTGCAATGGCAAAAATAGCCCACGCAACTAACGACAATATCGTTTTATGAATGAACTCTTTAGCAAACATCCCATCAAGAAATACAAACCCCGAGAGTAATGCGAACGTGAGTAATATGGTGCCTAAATTAAGGAGTTGGTAAAGCTGGCGCTCAACAACCATCAAAGGCGGAAGGTGACTATGCACAATTGCTAAATCTTTACGTTTTAAACGTTTATCAATAAAGTAGAACTGTACACCATATAAAGTAGCAATAATTAAAATACAGTAGGCCAATAGGGATAAGGAAATGTGTGTTACTAAGCCAACCTCAATATTAATGCTTTGCAGTAAAATATGATGAGGAATAAATAAACTGGCAATGGTAAGTAAAGCACCAAAACCATAAACAACGGGCAATAATAAAGTGGCAGGGAACTTTAGCGACACAGCTGTTACTGAAACGACAATAACCCAGCATGTTAAAAGGGAGACGTTTACAATACTTAAGTCTTGACCGTCGGATCTAAAAACAGAGTTAACTAACAGCAGCATATGCGCCACTATAGCAACAGTGCTCAATATGACGGTTACCTTTTGGCTAGGGCCTTGTTGATGAAACAGGCGTGAGAGCACGTGAGACGTTGCTAACACATAAAATAAACTGGCAATAATAGTTAAACTAATAATCAGCATTGTGCTTGGGCCACTTAATTTGAGACAAAATAATCCTTGTTGTTATATAGCCATTGTATTTTATAGCAAAGCAAATGCATAGACCTTAAAAAAAGAAACTCAACAAGGTGCACTTGAACACTGTATTGTAAGACGCTATATACGGTATACTACTTTTAATTGAAACTTAATAAGTCAATCCTGGTTAATTGAAAATTAAACTAACCGTAAAATTTTAATGGATTGATATAAACGTCTTATCGGAACCGTTACATGTTTGAGAACCTCCAAGAACGATTAGGTAAAACCTTAAAAAATATCAGTGGCCGTGGCCGTCTGACTGAAGACAACATAAAAGACACACTTCGCGAAGTGCGTATGGCATTTTTAGAAGCCGATGTGGCACTGCCTGTTGTTCGCGAGTTTGTAAAACAAGTTAAAGAACGTGCAGTTGGGGTTGAAGTTACAAAAAGCTTAAGCCCAGGCCAAGTATTTATAAAAATAGTGCGTGAAGAACTAGAAAAAGCAATGGGTGAGGCCAATGAAGAGCTAAGCCTAAATGCACAACCGCCAGCCGTTGTTATGGTAGCGGGTCTGCAAGGTGCGGGTAAAACCACCAGTGTAGCTAAGCTTGCTAAGTTTTTAAAAGAACGCAAAAAGAAATCAGTGCTTGTAGTAAGTGCCGATGTTTATCGCCCTGCTGCGATTAAACAGCTAGAAACGCTTGCTACAGAAGTTGACGTTGATTTCTTTCCAAGTGATATTTCGCAAAAGCCAGTGGATATTGCAAACGCTGCAATTTCTCATGCTAAAAAGAAATTTATAGATGTGGTACTTGTTGATACCGCAGGTCGTTTACATGTTGACAGCAACATGATGGACGAGATTAAAGATCTTCACAAAGCAATCAACCCAATTGAAACTTTATTCGTTGTTGATGCAATGACGGGTCAAGATGCGGCAAATACAGCTAAAGCATTTGACGAAGCCCTGCCACTAACCGGTGTAATATTAACAAAAACCGATGGTGATGCACGTGGTGGTGCTGCTTTATCTATTCGTCATATCACAGGCAAACCAATTAAATTTATGGGTGTGGGTGAGCGTACTGACGCACTAGAGCCTTTTCATCCAGACCGTATAGCGTCGCGTATTTTAGGTATGGGTGATGTACTTTCATTAATCGAAGAAGTCGAAATGAAAGTAGATAAAGAGCAAGCTGCCAAAGTTGCTGAAAAAGTATTTAAAGGTGCCGGTTTTACCCTTGACGACTTTGCTGATCAATTAAAGCAAATGAAAAATATGGGTGGCATGATGTCGATGCTTGATAAGCTCCCTGGTATGTCTAACTTACCAGATGCTGTTAAAGGCCAAATGGGTGACAAAACATTTATCCAAATGGAAGCTATTATTAGCTCAATGACTAAAAAAGAGCGCGCACGTCCAGAAATCATCAAAGGTTCGCGTAAAAAACGTATAGCAGCAGGCTCTGGTACACAAGTACAAGAGATTAATAAGTTGCTTAAGCAGTTTACGCAAATGCAAAAAATGATGAAAAAGATGAAAGGTAAAGGCGGCATGACTAAAATGATGCGCGGTATGAAAGGCATGTTACCACCTGGGATGATGGGTGGCGGTGGTCCTAAGTTTTAAAAAATACTTTTGAGTTATTTTTTAAAACAATAGCGAATCATATTTAAAGGAGCAAATAGCTCCTTTTTTGTTGAATAAATTATGCATGTAATACACCTTTAACCCTAATTTGTCGTTGAGATCACGGTTTAACCTACTAAACTGTCTTTTTGCTTCACTTCTTACTTGCGTTATTGCCAAAAACTCGTACAATTCCCCAGCTCCCCATTCTGGGGAGTAAATCTTATTAATGAAAACAGTCAATCTTTATAGAGGACGGTATGGTAACTATTCGTTTGCAACGTGGTGGCGCTAAAAAACGCCCTTTCTATCAAATTGTGGTTGCGGATAGCCGTTTCTCGCGTGACGGTCGCTTCATCGAGAAAGTAGGCTTTTTTAACCCAATTGCTTCAGGTCAAGAAGAAAAAATTCGTTTAGATTTACCACGTGTTGAACACTGGGTAGGTCAGGGCGCATCTCTTTCAGATCGCGTAGCTAAGTTAGTAAAAGACGCTCGTAAAGCGGCTTAATAGGCGTAAGTGTAACCATGAGTCAAGAGAACACCTCATCAATAATTGTCGTAGGAAAGCTCGGTGCCCCATATGGTATAAAGGGCTGGCTTAAGGTACATTCATTTACTGATGATCCCGTAGGGATCTTCGATTTCAGCCCGTGGTTGATAGGGCAGCAAGGTAAATGGCAGTCCTTAGAAGTGGTCGACTGGCGTCGCCACAACAAAGGCTTTATCGCTAAATTTGCGCAGATAAACGACCGAGACGAAGCAATGGCTTATACCCATGCTGAAATCTCAATGGATGCAGCGCATTTACCAGAACTTCCGCAAGGTGAGTTCTATTGGCGAGATCTCATTGGCATGTCTGTTGTAACCGATAAAGGTTATAGCTTAGGCATTGTTGATGACCTTATGGAGACAGGGTCAAATGACGTACTAGTTGTGAAAGCAAACAGTAAAGACGCATTTGGTCAAGCTGAACGTTTGATTCCTTTTTTAACTGATTCAGTTATTAAAGAAGTTAAATACGACGCAAGAGAAATTACCGTAGATTGGGAACCAGGGTTTTAATGACGCAAACTAGTTCATTATGGGTAGGGGTTATAAGCCTTTTTCCAGACATGTTTGACGCTATTACAGACCAAGGTGTTACCGGTCGCGCAGTAAAAAATGGTTTAATTGATTTTAACTGTTGGAATCCGCGAGACTACGCTTTAGATAAGCATAGAACCGTAGATGACCGTCCTTACGGGGGCGGACCAGGTATGTTAATGATGGTTGAGCCATTAAAAAAAGCGATTGCCGAAGCTAAAAAAGCAGCTGGTGATGGCGCTAAAGTAATTTATATGTCCCCGCAAGGGCGCAAACTTGATCAGCAGGGCGCTGGCGAACTCGCTAACTCTAATAAACTGATTTTGATTGCCGGTCGCTATGAAGGTATAGATGAGAGAATAATAGAATCATATGTTGACGAAGAATGGTCAATTGGTGATTTTATTTTGAGTGGTGGTGAACTACCTGCCATGACATTAATTGACGCAGTAGCGCGATTAGTGCCAGGTGTGTTAGGTCATAACCAGTCAGCAGAACAAGATTCGTTTTCGGATGGCTTGTTAGATTGTCCACACTATACACGACCAGAAACATTGGACGACAAACAGGTTCCTGCTGTATTACTCAGTGGAAACCACCAAGAGATAGCAAAGTGGCGGCTTAAGCAGTCATTAGGTAGAACTTGGTTACGACGTCCTGACTTGTTGCATAACCTAGCTCTGACTGAGGAGCAAGCGGTATTACTCGCAGAATTTCAGCAAGAGTACCAAAAAGCTTGTGGCTAGAAGACAGTTACACCTAGGAAAGTGAGAAACATAATGGCAAAAGTAAACCAAAATATTATTAAAGCGCTTGAAGATGAGCAGCTTAAAACAGACGTACCTGCATTTGGCCCTGGTGATACAGTGGTTGTACAGGTAAAAGTAAAAGAAGGTGCTAAAGAGCGTCTACAGGCCTTTGAAGGTGTTGTAATCGCTAAGCGTAATCGTGGTCTTCACTCAGCATTCACAGTTCGTAAAATTTCGAACGGTGAAGGTGTTGAGCGTGTATTCCAAACGCACAGCCCTCTTATTGATAGCGTAGCAGTTAAGCGTCGCGGTGCAGTTCGCCGTGCTAAGCTTTACTACCTACGTGAGCGTTCTGGTAAATCTGCACGTATTAGAGAAAAACTTAACTAATACGCGCTGTTTATCAACGCAAAAAAACGGGTTGCATCCTTCGGGTTGCAACCCGTTTTGGTTTTAGAATATTATTTTCTCAATTCTCAATTCTCAATTCTTATTTCCTCATTAGTAAAATTTAAGCTTTAGCCTTTTATCAGTTAGCTGATCCTGTTAGTATTTATCGTATTGATTAGTTTACTTTTATGTAAATTTATATTTACGTTATTTGTTTTTTAAGGTGGTATGAACGTGGCTGACATAAGTGATTTAGCACAGCTGAGAGAAGGTATAGATGAATGCGACGCACAACTTGTTGCCTTACTTGCTAAACGTAATGGTATTACGCAAAAAATTGGTGAGATAAAACAACAAACAGGCGCGCCTTTACATGCACCTAATCGTGAAGCAGAGCTATTAGCGGCAAGAAGACAAGAAGCGATAAATCAAAATGTAAGCCCCGATCTAGTAGAAGATATACTAAGACGCATGATGCGAGAAGCCTATCAAAACCAACAAGCAAAACTTGCATGTGCAGCGCCAGAGCTTTCGCCAATTGTTATTGTAGGTGGCCAAGGTGCTATGGGGCAGCTATTTGCTCAGCAGTTTATTCGCTCAGGTTACGAAGTTAAAGTTTTAGATAAAGATCAGCAAAACGATGCGCAAAATATTTTAAAAGGTGCCAAGCTGGTAATGATTAGCGTACCAATTAATGCATTGGACGCAGTAGTTGCTAAGTTACCTAAACTAGATGATGACTGTTTACTAGTTGATATTACATCGGTAAAGCAATCGCCTATTAAAGCACTAAAAGCTGCGCACAGTGGCCCTGTGGTTGGTTTGCATCCTATGTTTGGCCCTGACATATCACACTGGGTAAAACAAACGGTCGTTGTATGTGAAGGGCGAGAGCACCAAGCGGCAAAAGGCTTGTTACAGCAGTTACAAGTATGGGGTTGTCAGCTTGTTGAGCTTGATGCTAAAAAGCACGACGAAGCAATGCAAATTATTCAGGTAATGCGCCATTTAACAACATTTGTGTACGGACAGTTTTTAGCAAAACAAAGTCATACACTAGAAGAGTTACGTAGTTGCTCGTCACCTATATATCAATTAGAGCTGATGATGGTAGGGCGTTTATTTGCGCAGTCGCCGGAGTTGTACTCAGATATTATGTTAGCGCAATTCGATGATGTAGAGAGCCTACTCGCACAGTACCAAGACACTTTTGCAAGTACATTGGAAAAATTAAAAGCAGGAAATAAAGCAGCGCTTATTGATTCTTTTGCGCAGGCGAAAGTTTACTTTTCTGACTCAACAGAGCACTTTTTAACACAAAGCCGAAGCTTATTAAATAAAGCAAATGATTCAAAAGTTTTAGACTAATACTTGTCACTTTTTACTAAAAAGGGCCGATATCGGCCCTTTTTAATTATGAAAGTGTGTATTAGGTATTAACGCTTACAGCCTGTAATGACTCGCTTTGATAGCAGCCTAAAATACGCACATATTGGGTGTGTTCTTTAAGCTCTTCTAGTGCTTCTTTTACTTGGCTATCAGCTAAGTTTGCTTCAAGATCTACATAAAATACTTCTTCCCACGGATTGCCCGGAGTTGGGCGCGACTCAAGTTTTACTAAATTAATCTTATGCTGCTTAAAAATCATCAACGCATCGGCTAGTGAGCCCGCTTGCTGTTTTGTCGACATGATTAAGCTAGTTTTAGTTGGAATTTGGTTAGACACTTGCAGAGGTTTACGCGCAACAACAATAAAGCGGCTATGGTTTTCGCTTTGATTAGCAAGATTTGATTTGATGACTTCAAGGCCGACATTTTTTCCTGCTTGTGCAGAGCCAATTGCAGCACTATTTGGTGTGTTTAGAGCTGATTGTAATGCGCTTGATGTAGAGTCACAAGTTTCGTGTTGTAAATCACCTAAGCCCTGTAAAAAACGGCTGCACTGTGCAAATGGTTGTGGATGTGCAAATACTTTTGTTAGTTGGCTAAGTTCAGTATCAGGGTTTGCGAGTAAGCAATGCTCTACACTGTGAGTGACTTCTCCAACAATAGAGACTTGTGCGTGCTGTAATAAGTCAAATACTTCGTTAATGCTACCAGAGCTTGTGTTTTCAATCGGTAATAAACCAAAATCAGCTTGGCCGTTTTCTACTTTACCTGTTATTTCGTCAAACGATGTACAGCCAATTTCAATTAATTTACCAGGGCGGCGACTAAAATATTTATGACATGCAAGCTGGCTATAAGAACCTTGACCACCTAAATAAGTTACACGGTGTGTTTCACTCAGTGCATCTGGATTAAGGTTTTTTTGTAACATTGCTTGTTGGTGTAAAACTGAATCTTCCAAAATAGTTTGAAACACATTATTTACGTAGTAAGCATCTAAACCCAGTGACTTACCATAACCAATTAATTTTTCTAGAAGTGCGAGTTCACGTGCTTCATCGCGAATTGGTTTGTTGTTGGCGATTTTATATTCAACCACACCGTGGCTAATGCGACGGCGTTTAGCTAATAACACGAGTAAGTCGGAGTCTATTTCATTTATATCGTGTCTTAATGCATTTAATACATCATTTGTCATTTTGGTATCCTCATTCCAAAAGTAGGCTGTTATTACACAGCAAAAACAAAAAAGCCTCCCTGTTGGGAGGCTTTACTATTCGATTGATTTTATCTCACAAACAGGTAAGCCTCTTCTATATAAAGAAGCTAAAAAACGAAAAAAAAGTGCGAGAGATAAATATGTTCATACGGTTAATGTATGGAGAGTTGCCAACAATGTCAATAAAGATCTAAATAAGCTTAGGGTACTATTTATTTACCTTAGGTGGTTATTATAGAAACTTTACAAATAATTTATAAATATGAATGCGGATCTGGTATATTTCGTTAACTGGTTCAAATAATAACAATTATTAATAATTAAGGTTGACCCGTGGTTTACAGACGGCCTCCATCTCGTTTTGGATTGAATTCTTTAAGTGTAAAACTTTCACTGCTTATATCTGCTATTTGTTTAATAGCAGGGGTATGTGCGGCTGCCTTAATGCTTAAATCTGAAGAGAAACAACTTGTTTTTGAAGAACATGAGGTGCTAAAAAGCTCTACAGATTTATTAGTGAAGCAGTTTAATGAGCGTATTAAAACAAAAATAAATATTGCTCAGCAAGCTAATAACGTAGTGACAGAGCAGCTTTTTCAATCTAATTCACCAATTAATTTAGGTAATAAATCACAATTACAGTTTAATAGCGATGGTACCATTCGAAGTGCCTCGGCTGATGGGTTATCAGCAGCATTTTTACCACAGCAAAATTACTCTCCTTTTTATAAACGCCTATTTAATGATTCTGAAATGTTATGGCGTATAATTTCTCCGACTCTGGTACATGACTTTTTTAACTTTTATTTAATTACCGATGACGATTTCATTCGTGTTTCTCCTCCAAACTGGGCATTAAATGCACCAGCCGAGTTTAGAGTTACGCAAGGTACAACGTATAAATATATTAAAAGTATGTTGGGGTCAGAGCGAGAGCCTGCATGGTCAAAAGTTTATTACGATACAGTATGGCGAAAGTGGGTTATTAGCTTACTAGTGCCTGTGTATGTTGATAACGAGTTTTTAGGTGTAACGGGAAGCGATATTTCCCTTAACAAACTTATTTCATTTTTACCTGTTGGCGATAAAGAAAAACACTTACTTGTATTTGATAGTAAAGGGCAATTGTTAGCCCATCCCAATCTAAACCCTGCATTATTAGCTGACTACGGTAGTGACAATAAAGCACTCGCTACTAACGAATTTGTAAACCCAGAACTGCAGTCAATTATTGACGATGCAATTGCGGTGAAGTTACCAGAATACGCCAATTCATTTGAACAAAATGATGAAGCTCACATTATTAATATCCGTAAAATTGATGATTTAGATTGGTACATAGGGGTTTATAAAAAACGTTCATCAACGTTATCTGCGTTACAAGATTTAAAACTGAAGTTTTTTGGACTCTTTATTTTATACGCAATATTAGTTGCCTTATTGCTGCATCAGGCGCTTTATCAACTAGTGCTTCGCCGTTTACATACTTTAGTTTATGCAGTAACAAGCTTTGGTAAAGGCCAGCTAACAACAGAGTTTCCGCCAGAAAACAAAGATGAGATTGGTACCCTTAATGGCTCATTTAGAGACATGACGGTAGAAATCCGCAAGCTTATTGATGGTTTAAACCAAAGAATTACAGAAAAAGAAATTGCTGAGAAAGCAGCTAATCGTTTATCTAAAGCGGTCGCGTTCTCGGGCACTGGGGTTGTGATCACCGATGAAAATTTTGTCATTGAGTACGTAAACCCCAAAATGCTCGAAATGACAGGCTATCCAGAAAGCCATTTTAATAGAGCACCATTACTTAATATTATTGCCTCAGAAATGTCTATTTTAGTTGAAGATATAGACATAGATTTACGCAGCCGTAATTACTGGCGCGGGGACACATTAATAGCTGGTTTAAACAAAGAGCCAATTTGGGTGTCTTTAAGTGTTTCGCCAATTCGTGAAGAGGGCGGTGAAATAACCAGTTATGTAGCATCAGCACAAGATATTTCGTTTGTAAAAGAAAGTCAGCGTAAAATGGAACAACTAGCTTACTTTGACACCCTTACGGGCCTTGCCAACAGAACATTTTTTAGAATGCAATTGCGTAAATCAATGGCATTAGCAGAGCGCGGGCATTATGCATTTGCTTTGTTTTACTTTGATTTAGACGAATTTAAGCGTATTAACGACACATTAGGCCACGATGCTGGCGATCAATTATTAATTGAAGTGGCAAACAGACTTAAAAAACGTTTACGAGCTGAGGACACCATAGCGCGCTTAGGTGGTGATGAATTTGCAGTATTGCTAAGCGGTATAGAAAGCCAAGCTCATGCGGCTGATGTTGCCAATACAATTCAAAAAACACTGAATGTGCCTATAAAACTAGGTAGTAACGAAGTTATTGTCAGTGCAAGTATTGGTATAACTATGGCTCCTTACGACAGCTTAGAGGAAGATCAGTTGCTTAAACATGCTGATTTGGCAATGTATGAGGCAAAAGCAAAAGGGCGTAATACATTCCACTTTTATAGCCAAGAATTAAACGCAGCCGCAAATGAGCGTTTATTTATCGAAAATGAGCTACGTATAGGGCTCAAAGAAAAGCAGTTTGAAGTTTACTATCAACCTCAAGTTGATAGCCGTACTCATCAGGTTATTGGCTATGAAGCGTTATTAAGATGGTTCCACCCAGCTGAAGGCGTAATCCCTCCAGATAAATTTATTCCTATTGCAGAAGCGACAGGCCTTATAGTTGAATTAGGTGAATGGGTGCTTCAAGAGTCTTGTGATTTTGCCGTAAGATTGGCAGAACAAGGTCTAGAAAATAATATATCGATAAACTTATCGGCCCGCCAGTTTAAAGATTCAAGCTTAGTTACAATGCTGAGCAAAATGATAATTAAGTCGGGCGTTTCAGCAAAGCGCCTTCACTTAGAGCTGACCGAAAGCATGCTAATGGGTAATGTAGAGGCAGCCATTACACAATTGCACGAGCTTAAAGCATTAGGTATATCTATTTCTATTGATGACTTTGGTACAGGTTATTCGTCGCTCAGTTACTTAAAACGATTCCCGGTTGATATATTGAAAATTGACCGTTCATTTGTAAAAGATATCCCAGAGGATACGAATGATATGGAAATCACTGCAGCTATTATTGCCATGGCGCAAAAGTTAAAGCTAGACGTCGTTGCAGAAGGGGTTGAGACAATAGAGCAGATGCAGTTTTTACAAAATAATAATTGCTTCATTGTGCAAGGTTATTATTTTAGTAAGCCAATTGCTGAGCACGATCTACCGAATTTGTATGAAAGGTTAAATGAACTCGCAAATAGCGAAGTAATTAGTTAATAAAATTGCGGGTTAACCACCCGCAATTTTAACTTTAAATTTTAACGCTTCTAAAATACCTTTTAGTTTATCTCGGTCATCACCTTGTACTTCAATAATGCCTTCTTTTACTGCGCCGCCTTGGCCCATTTTGCTTTTTATAGTTTTAGCTAACTTTTTTAAATCGTGATCTTTTGGATCAATGCCAACAACTAGCATTACGCCTTTGCCTTTACGCCCTTTTGTTTGACGCTCAATGCGAATAAAACCATCTTTAAAAAGTTTAGCGTGTAACTCTTTTTCTGGTTTTGGCTGGTCAATGCGACCCGTGCTAGTTGAATATACTAAGTGACTATCACTCATACCTTACCTTTGTGCATAAAAATGAATTAAATACTGGTGTAAATGATAGCAAATTTGAAGTTGTGTGTTTTTCTTTTTGCTAAATACTTTTAACAGGTTATATTTAGTTCAAAGGAAATATTATTGGAGTTTACTATGAGTTTAACTAAGAATGAATCAGTCGATGGCACTACATTAACAATACAAATTAAAGGTAAGTTTGATTTTAATTTAGTGCAATCTTTTCGCCAAGCTTATGCTCAAATGAGCGAAAAAACAGTAAAGGTTATTATCGATTTAAGAGAGACTGATTATATGGATAGTTCAGCACTTGGCATGTTACTTAATATGAAAAAAACCATTGATAGCCAAGTGAAAACCATCGAGATAAGTAACTGCCAACCTCAGCTTAGAAAAATCCTACAAATTTCACGTTTTGATAAAAAGTTTGATATTAGCTAATGATACATGTGTTGATTGTTGACGATCAGGCGCTCAATCGCATTTTACTAAGTAAAATGCTTGAGCAGGAAGGTTATAAAATCTCATTGGCTTACAATGGGCTAGATGCACTTAATGTACTTAAAAGAGAGCAAATAGACATTGTTCTACTTGATGTTTTAATGCCCGTAATGGATGGTTTTGAAACCGCTGAAAAAATAAAACAGCAGTATAGTGAGGTATACTTACCGATTATTTTTATAACCTCCTTAGACGATCAAGCAAGTTTTGAGCGCTGTCTTGCGGTAGGTGGCGATGACTTTATTCATAAACCATTTGAAAAAGTTATTTTGCATGCAAAAATTAAAGCACATAGCCGCACCAGAGAGTTGAGTAAAAAATCAAATCAACAAAAAAAGCTGCTTGAATATCATCACAATCAAATTGAACGTGAACACGAAATAATTGAGCATATTTTTAATAACTCATTAGAGAATCAAGGCAAGTTTAAAGAATACCTCGATTTTAATTTATCGCCGGCGTCTATGTTTAACGGCGATATGTTTTTAGTGGCGCAAAGTCCAATAGGCAATCTGTATTGCATGTTGGGAGACTTTACCGGGCACGGTTTAGCGGCAGCTATTGGGGCATTACCTATCTCTCGTGTTTTTTATACTATGGTACAAAAAGGCATGGCGATTAATGACATTGCCTGTGAACTAAATACATTGCTTTACAACCTCCTACCTGGACACATGTTTTGTGCTGCAACCATTATAGAGCTTAGTGCATCCGGTAAAAGTATTTCTGCATGGATGGGCGGCCTGCCAGATGCATATCTAATAGATAAAGACGGTAATGTAAAACAAACATTAGAGTCGCAACATATGGCACTGGGGATTTTAGACGACCAAGAGTTTGAATATGAAGTTATTCACTTTGAAACAAATAGTAATACACGCCTAGTACTAGCAACCGACGGTATTATAGAAACAGCAAACAAAGAAGATACATTTTTTGGGGAAGAGCGTTTTTTACAAACCTTAAAAAGTAAATCGATGATTAGTAGCGAAGATATAGTGGCTAATGTTACTAATTTTGCTGATGGCACTAAACAGCAAGATGATTTAAGCATTGTTTTACTAAATTGCCTGCCTTTGGTTCCTGAGGAGCAAGAGCGAGAAGCATTCTCTACTTTAGCGTTTAATTTATCTTTGAGTTTAAACTCAGAACAAATAAAAAAAACAGACCCCGTTTACGACGTTGTTAATATTTTAAGCAGTGTTGAGGGGTTAAATGCTCACCGCTCTAATATATTTTTACTGTTGTCTGAGGCTTATAACAATGCGCTTGATCATGGTGTATTAGGGCTAGACTCAGAGATTAAAAAGCAAGAAGACGGCTTTTTTCGATATTACGAATTAAGAGAGGCAGCTCTTGCTAAACTTACAGATGCTATGATTATTATTGATATGCGCTATTGCCCCGACACGCTCAGTTTATATTTCATTATTTGTGACTCAGGCCGAGGGTTTAGTAGTAAGCACGATGAGTTGGCAAAGGTTAATAATGAATTTGGTAGAGGGGTGTCTTTACTAGAAGAAATAGCCGAAAAGGTAACTTATAACGCCAGCGGTAACCAAGTTGAAATGTGCTACAAGTTGAGCTAGCTCTGCAAAAATATCCATGCTATTATTCTCGAAACTTTAGATGTATGGATGGCCAAATGATTTCTTCTTACCTAAAAAAAGCACAACTAAGTGCTAATCCAGCTTTGATTTCAACAGAGCTTGAAAAGCTTGAGCTACATTTAGCAAACACAGCTTTGCCTGATGTATGTTGGGAGTATCAAATACCTGAGCTTGGCGAGGGCGGTGCGTGTAGTTTATTTGGTTACCTACAAGATGAGCCATTCAAATTAACTGATTATCTTGAAAATGATGAGCAAACCCAGTTCAAGCTAGCTAATTTACAAAGTATTGTGAGCTACATTGAGCACCAAACAAGTGTTGATTGGTATGGTATTTATCAATCAACTAATACTAGTGAAGGTAAGCAACTATTAAAATTGGCTTATCATGGTGTGCCTAGTCGTCCGTTGTTCCCTTTAACGCAAGCATTTGCGGCAGGTAGTAATAACGTGCAGGTTGCGCTATCTCACAAGGGCCGTATTATTAATAACGTTGAAGAGTACTTATCACAAGGTGGTGAATACTACACATGCGATCCTAAAGTTAAATCAGAAACCTGCTTACCTTTATTTAATACACAAAATGAATGCGTTGGTATTGTAGATGCAGAAGCTTTTAAAAATGATTTTTTTGATGAAAAGACGCTTGCCGTTTTAATTGCATGTTGTATTAAAATTCCTCACTTTCTAGTGTAAATAACGCTAGTCAACATGATGTGCTTTTATGTTAAGCTTAGCTTAACAGCTAACCCCTAAATAACGATAAGAGATAGCCAATGTTCTCAGTATTAAAACCATTACCAACAGATCCTATTCTTGGCCTTATGGCGGCCTATAAACAAGATACAAACCCTAATAAAATTGATTTAGGTGTAGGTGTCTACAAAGATGAGCAAGGCAATACACCGGTTCTTAAAGCGGTTAAAAAAGCTGAAGCGTTTCGTCTTGAAAACGAAATGAGCAAATCTTACATTGGTTTAGCGGGTAACTTAGATTACTGCCAAAAGATGGAGCAGTTACTACTAGGCGAACATCAAGCATTGCTAGCAAATCGCGTACGTACTGCGCAAGCGCCAGGTGGTACGGGTGCACTTCGCGTTGCAGCTGAATTTATTAAGCGTTGCAATGCAGATGCAACAGTATGGGTAACTAATCCAACATGGGCAAACCATATTAGCTTGTTTGAAGCTGCAGGCTTAACAGTAAAAGAATACCCGTATTACGATTACGAAAATAAAGACTTACTGTTTGATGAAATGATCAACACACTTAAACAAGTGCCTAAAGGTGATGTGGTTTTAGTGCATGCATGTTGTCATAACCCAAGTGGTATGGACTTAAACGAAACACAGTGGAACACAGTTGCCGAACTTGCAAAAGAAGTTGGCTTTACACCACTTGTTGATATTGCATACCAAGGCTTTGGTGCTTCACTTGAAGAAGATGCACGTGGCTTACGTATTTTAGCTGATGCAGTAGAAGAGCTAATTATTTGTTCTTCATGTTCTAAAAACTTTGGCTTATACCGCGAGCGTATTGGTGCATGTTCACTAATTGCAAAAGATAGCGCAACAGCAGATATTTCAAACTCTGTAATGCTAAGCGTTGTACGTAGTATTTACTCAATGCCGCCAGCGCATGGTGCTGATATTGTTAATACTATTTTAAGCAGTACAGAGCTTACACACTTATGGCACTCTGAGCTTGATGAAATGCGTAGCCGCATAAATGGCTTACGTAGCTTAATTAAAGAAAGCTTAGCAACTAAAGATATTGCGCAAGACTTCTCATTTATTGAACGTCAAAACGGTATGTTTTCTTTCTTAGGTATTAATAAAGAGCAAATTGCTCGCCTACAAAAAGAATATGGTATTTACATTGTTGGTTCTAGCCGCGTAAATGTTGCAGGCGTTAGCCAGTCAAATATTGAATACTTTTCAAATGCTGTAGCTGACGTTTGTAAATAAACGCAGTTAATATAAAAAACCGCACATCATTTCTAATGATGTGCGGTTTTTTATTATCTAAATTAAAAAAAAGCTTTAACCGATGGCAGGAATTAGTCCCGCCATTTGCATAAACTGCGCAGTAATAATCGTTATGCCACATATAGCTGCTATGCCAAGCCCAACATTCCCACTTTTAACTTTGTAGCCTGTTTTACTTGATGTTGTACGCTGTTTATAAACCATTGCTACAGGCAAAAATATTGCAAGTACGACAAGTGCTATTGCAGCGTAACCTAAAGCCATAATAAAGCCTTGAGGATAAAATAATGCAAAGCCAAGCGGCGGGATAAACGTAATTAAGGCCGTTTTAATTCGGTCCGTTTTATTGTCACCTTTTTTAAATGTATCAGCAAAAAAATCAAATAACCCTAAACTCACCCCTAAAAATGATGTCGCAAGTGCTAAATCAGCAAATAACTTAACGGCCGTTGCCACACTTGGGTTATGCGCAATACTTGCCACGCTTGATACAAAGCCACTAAGGCCTTGGCTGTTGAGTAAGTCAGCTTGGCTCATAATACCTTGGCTAAGTAGTTGCCAAAAAATATAAATGACTAAAGGGAGGGCGGCTCCAGCAATCATTACTTTGCGCAGTACTTTTATTTCTACACCAACATATTTAACAATAGAAGGAATAGAGCCATGAAAGCCAAACGAAGTAAATATAACCGGTATAGCCGAAAGGATTAATCCTTGCTCTACAGGCATCTCTAATAAATGCTTACCTTGTACATAAGGGGTTAGCATGTAAAACAAACTAGCTAATACAATAATTTTTATTGTAAATAACACTCTATTTAGTTTATCTACCTTGCTAGTGCCCAACGTTACCACACTTGCAATAATAACAGCGAGGATCACAGAGCCAAACTGTGGGGCTATATTTACATCAAAGCCTATATTTATACGCGCTTGGAGTTGTGCACCACCACCTGCAATATAAGCAGCGCATAAAGCGTAAAATAAAAAAACCATCGAAAAATTCGCGATGTATTGTCCGCGCTTTCCAAGCCATAATTTAGCCAACGTATTTAACGTTGCATCGCGTGGTGCATATTGGTGTAGCTCTAGCATGAGTAGTGCGGTGTAGGTCATTAGTAACCAGCTAGCAATTATTAATGCAAGCGCGGTACTAAACCCAAGCCCGGCAGATGCAATTGGCAGTGCCAACATACCTGCACCAATAGTTGTGCCTGCAACAATTAACATGCTTCCAGTTGTTTTATTTTTAAGCACTTAATTACCTTAATTATTATTAATATACATGCACGATATAACTAGTTACTCAAATCTCAAATAGTTTTGTAATAAAAGAGCTGTATTAAAATGTAACTTACAATTTACAACTGTATTTATTAAGGACTTGTATGCATTTAAAAGTATTAAAATAGGGTGGTGAGGGTATAATTTTATGTACGTTGGATTGCGTTATAAAACGCTAAGGATTGGCATGTGCCGGTAAAAGTATCGTATTTTTTAATGGTTCTTATATGGTCCACTACACCACTGGGTATAGTGTGGAGTAGTGAAACAGTATCGCCAACGCTTGCTATATTAATGCGTATGCTGGTGGGGTTGTTTTTAGGTGGTTTAATTGTTGCCATAACAAACATTAGAGTACCTTGGAGCAAGAATGCGTGCTTACTTTATTTTTATTCGAGTATAGGTATTTTTGGCGGTATGTTACTGAGCTATATGGCAGCTAAAACAGTCCCTTCGGGTATTATTTCGCTTATGTTTGGCCTTGCACCTATTTTGTCAGGGTTGCTTGCTCAGCAATTACTAAATGAACCTAAATTTAGCCCGATTAAATTAGTGGCGTTAGCGTGCGCCCTAATCGGCTTATATTTTGTTAGTTATAACCAAGTACAAAACTCGCAAACTCAAGGGCTCGGGTTACTTTATGTGTTTATGGCTGTTTGCTTTTTTAGCTTAAGTGGTGTGATGATTAAGCGCGTACAAATTGCGATTCACCCTATGGCGACAACATTTGGTGCCTTAGTTTTTGTAACCCCACTCTTTTTTATTGCTTGGTGGTTATTAGATGGTCAGTTGCATATACAAAACTGGAGTGCAAAATCATTGTGGGCAATTGGTTATCTAGGTGTGTTTGGATCTTTAGTTGGGGCTTTGGCGTATTTTCATGTACTGCAAAACCTAAATGCGAGTACGGTATCACTTACTACGCTCATAACCCCTAGCTTTGCGTTAGGCTTAGGAGCTTGGCTAAACAATGAGCCATTAAGCCAAGAGCTAATCATTGGTGCGGTTATTATTTTAATTAGCCTAGGTTTTTTCCAATTTGGTGATAAATTTTTAAAGCGAAAGAGAGTAAACACAAATTAGTTTTACTACATTTTCTCTATTTGAATAATTAAACGACGGTTTTTGTCTCGGCCTAAAATGTTATCGTTATTATCAACAAAGCGTTTTTCGCCTAAACCGGTGGTTTGCACTTTTGCTTCATCGACACCCAAGCTCACCATATAATCTTTTATAGTTTTGGCGCGCTTGCGCGATAAATCTAAGTTATTCCAGCGGCCGCCATAGCTATCAGTGTATGAGTCAATACTAATGGACTCTATGCTTGCATCATTTTTTAAATACTCAGCAATCTTATCAAGGCGTTGTTGCGACGATTTAGTTAATTTACTGCTGTTAGATTGATAGTTCATTACAGTAAACGAAATATCTTCAAAGCTGTAAGGGAGTAGCTCATCACGGCATTGTAAAAAAGCCCAGTAAGCTTGTTTAAAGTTTACGCTCGATATACCAACGGCAATTTTATCGGCACTGTTTTGCCAGTCTTGATAATAAAAAGTAGGGTAGTAGCCTTTTTCAAGCTCGCTAAGCATCTCCCATGCGGTTTTATTGCCCAGCTCGCCATCAAACTTTTTAAGTAATTTCATATTTGCAATATCGCGAGCCGGTAAGCCTGCACGCCAAGACGGTGGCACGGCTTTTAAACCAGCAATTGCGTAGTTATCTGGGCGTACAACCATATCTAAATTAAACGTTAAGTTTTTATTTTTACTTGCTGAAGCTTTAAAAATAGCTTCCCCATAATAAGGAACCTCATGATTTAATTGGCATTGTAAGCGCGTTGTTTTAACGACTTCCCAGTTGGAGTTGTCTTGGGTTGCTGTATATTGGCGCATAGCAGCTTGCGAGTGAGTACTGTAAAGCACTGCACTTATACTAAGGCTAATAAATAACAACTTATACTTCATGGTGCTCTCCAGCTATCCGGGAATGACAATAATTTGGCAAATTAACGACTGCAATGATTAGTTTGTTCTCTACGTAACTAACTTACAAGTTAAAGCAAGTTATGTGCCTACAATTTTAAAGCAATAAATACTTAAATCCCCTAGCCTAGGGGGCATCAATTTTGACATAATAGTCAGCTTACACGTATAAACAAAGAAGACTATGGCAAATACTGAGCAAACACCTTTCGCAAAACGCTTTCGTGGATTTTTTCCTGTTGTTATTGATGTTGAAACTGCTGGTTTTAACAAAGAGACAGATGCCTTGTTAGAAATAGCAGCTTCTGTTTTAAAAATGGATGACGAAGGACTGCTCAGCATAGATCATACTGTTCATTTTCATGTTCAGCCATTCGAAGGCGCTAATATTGAACAAGCAGCCATCGACTTTAACGGTATAGACCCGTTTTCACCATTACGTGGCGCAGTACCTGAAGACGAAGTAATTAAAGAAATATGTAAAGTAGTACGCAAAGCGCAAAAGGCCGCTGGGTGCCAACGCTCAGTTATTGTGGCGCATAATGCCGCATTCGATCATGGCTTTTTAAATGCAGCAATAGAGCGTAATAACATTAAGCGTACGCCATTTCATCCATTTGTAAGCTTTGATACAACATCTTTAGCGGGTTTAGCGTTAGGGCAGACTGTATTAGCAAAAGCATGTAGAGCGGCAGGTATCGAGTTTGATAACAGCCAAGCACACTCAGCGCTTTACGACACAGAACGTACAGCTGAGCTTTATTGTTTAATAGTAAATCGCTGGCAGCAATTAGGTGGTTGGCCATTAGCGCCAACCGACGATTGCGACGCTAATGCCGAAGTTGAAACTGAGACACAAAATAACGAAGAAACTAAAACGTCTGAGTAATTTTACCCTCAGTTAGCTTAACTAGGTGGGGCGGGTAAATACGCGAAAATTGTTTAGAATCTTTCGCTATTTTAAGCTCCACACCAGGGTGCATTAATTCATTTACTTTTAAACGACTACTGGCAAGTAATTGCACTATTTTTTGCTTAATAAGTAGTTTTTGACGATGAATATGCGCAGAGCGTATTTTTATATGCTTTTCATTTTCAGTTATCTTATTCATGAATTGCTGACGCTGAGCAGCCCCCGCAATTTTACTCGCTTTTTCACGAGCCTGTTGTAAAGCGGTTACTTTAGTCGCAAGTACTTTTTCAAAATCGGTTATTTGTGTTTGCTTTTGGCGAAGCTCAAACCAGAGTTGTGCTAAAAATACGCGTGTTTTAGTACCGGCTGGCGCGCCTAGCTCACCCGTTTCAATGCGCATAGCATCTAAAATGTTACCGCCAATAATTTTACCTCGCGGATCATTTGCTTTGCCTACACGTATTAATCGCCTAGCGCTTAAATCACAATGTAGAGCTTGGCGTTCAATAAATAAATCTTGTTCTGATTTAATATTGCAGTACTGAGCATAACCAATAGAAATAGTTCGTTGAGCGGTTATAGAGCATGTAAATGCTTCCTCGCCTTCACGTTTTCTACCAATTGCGCCAAGCATAATGGTTACCGCACTTTTACTTTCAACAGCTCCTGATTCTACAAAACCCAGTACCGTAATATCACCATTGGCTTTTACACGCATGCCGTCTTTAATATCGCCAGTAATAATTACGCTACCATCAAAATCAACGTGGCCTGTACTTACATCTACATTATCAAAGCATAAAACGTCATCTACACGCATACCTCGGGGTAGGGCAACGGGCACACCTTTGCAGTCGGCAATAAGCATATTAGGATTATTAGGATCTACTTTTGTACCTTCGAAAGGCTGGAGTTGGTGATCTGTACCTGGTTTTGCACTAATTGAATCGCCAAATACCGTATAGCCATCTTCTCCAGGGGTAGCGGCAATACGCTGCATTAAGGGAGTACCAGGTTTTACGGTGATAATAGCGCCAAGATTTTTCATATCAACCTTACCGCCTTCTTTAGCTTGTGGGCTAAGCACACGGTCTTGGGCTGTTGAGCATAAACGCACAAATTTAGCATCGCTGCCTTTTTTAGGATTACGCCCATGTGCAATTATGGCGCTATAAGAGCTTCCTGCTGGTTTTTCAAATTGCTGGCCTAAAAAGGTATCAAGCGCGCGTGGGCTTATTCCTTTTTTAACACCTGCATTAGCAAGCGCTTTTTGTGCACCTTCCATAGACAAAAGCGCACCACCTTTAGCGGTAGTTAATGTTGCTTCTGCGACCATGTTTTTTTCATCAATATTAATGACAAGCGACGCATCTACCGCTTTAGCAACGACAAGTGATACTTCCTGATAGTTTTTAGTTGGCGCAAAAAGCTTTCCAATATTGGGAATGACAGCTTCGTACTCACTAAACTCAGATTGTTCGAGCATTTGCGTAAGCTGAGTACTCGTAACAGGAAAGCCACTATCAATAGGGTGACTAACTAAAGAGACAAACCCTGTATTTTGATCAAATGAAAAAACCGACATTTATTAATTCCCTACTCTATGCCTGTTATTATTTTTTTTTACAACTAAAGGTTTAGAAATGACAAAAACCTTAACTCCTTATTTGAACACAGGTTAAACACATTGTTAAGCAAATGTTTAGATGGGCTTGCATAAACTAAATTTTGGTTACTTAATGCTCGGTTAGTGCACGCAATTAAAATAAAGCGTTACTAGGCCTTGAGTATCAGTACTTTACTCAGTTATACTGTTTGCACGCTCTGGATTGAGTTACTAATTCAGGGGCTGATTAGGATTCGACGGAATTCAAGAAGCCCAAGGTGCATGTCGAGGTGCGGTTTGCCTCGTTAAACAGCCGCAACCTAAAGTAATCGCAAACGACGATAACTACTCTCTAGCAGCTTAGGCTGGCTAGCGCTCCTTCCATGTATTCTTGTGGACTGGATTTTGGAGTGTCACCCTAACACCTGATCGCGACGGAAACCCTGGCCGGGGTTGAAGCGTTAAAACTAAGCGGCCTCGCCTTTATTTACCGTGTTTGTCCGGGACTTAAAGGTTAATTAAATGACAATACTAAACATGTAGTACCGACGGTCGAGGCTTTTCGGACGGGGGTTCAAATCCCCCCAGCTCCACCAATAAAGGTTTTTGAACTCGTTATTCGAAAACCATAAGAAACCCGCAAATTTGTTAATCCAAATTTGCGGGTTTTTTTATGAAATTTATAAAGTAAAAATAAAGTTTAAGAATGTCTTATAGCACGTAGCTTTATTTTTATTGCAATCACAAGCAGGCTAAATAATGACAGCATACTTATTAACAACGTTAGGTTAAGTATGGGGTTACTTAGCTCATAGGTAGCGACAGGAGAGTTATTTATAGTTTGCGAGTTTTGATATTGCCTAATATAGCTTTGGCTGATCCAATCTACCGCGTTTATCCATTGTACTTTGGCGGGGTCAGTATTGTTTAGCATCCCTATTGCGTGCTTATCGTTATCTAAGCTTTTTGAAAGTTGTATCAGTTGCTGCCAAAATTCATTTTTAGGGCCTAGGTCATCTATTTCTTGCAGGTGCTGTTGTAATTTATTGCCCCCCATCGCTTTTATATCAGCTTGTCCTGTACTTTGCGCGTAGCTATTTATTAGCGATGAAAAGCGACTAAAGTACTCATTACTTTTTTGCTGTGTAGGGTTAGCTGTTTGCTCGTTTGTTACTTTTTGTGTTGGTTTATTTAGGCTATTTTGATCAATCAAATATTGTTTATAGTTTTGGTAACTTAAGCTGTTTGTAGTTGTGTTATTTGTGGTTCCATTATTTAGAGTGCCAAAGTTATTTTTAAGTGCATTAACACTGATCACTACGCCTATTATGGTAATAATACAAAGTGCGCAATAGCAAAAGTACAATGCGCTTTTTAAAGTGTTACGCAGTAGTTTATATTTATTATAACTTTGCTTAATAGCTGCAGCTGTATTTGGGGCTTCGTCTGTATCTAGGCGTTCGTTTTGTATTGAGATATTTTTGCCGTTAGTGCTTTCACTAATGTGTTTATCTGTATTTTTACTGTGCTCAGTGAGTGCTATTTGATTATTTTGAGACTGAGAGCTTACAGTAGAGAGTTGAGGTTCTACTTTAGTAATCAAACCTAGCTTTTTTAGTGAGGATTCTGTTTTAACAGCATCAATACTCGATAAGTCTTTTTTTAAAGCGTAAGCTTTTCC
Source organism: Pseudoalteromonas sp. SR44-2 (assembly GCF_014163745.1). Lineage (NCBI taxonomy): Bacteria > Pseudomonadati > Pseudomonadota > Gammaproteobacteria > Alteromonadales > Pseudoalteromonadaceae > Pseudoalteromonas > Pseudoalteromonas sp. SR44-2. The sequence continues at coordinate 24,001 of NZ_JACJDW010000025.1, forward strand.
ATCAAATAACTGAACAACTATATTATGAGGAATATTAAGAAGTTGGCTAAGTTTTTCTTGGGCAGAGGTAATGTCAGTATTTTGATATAACTGACCATTAAAAACAATTTTAAATGTGGCGCTCACGTTAGTACCTTGCTTGTGTAATTCCATTTTTGGAATTTTATTTTTATTATTTGATACACAAAGTTAACTTAACAGATAAAGGGTATGCTTTCTAATGATTTGCGATTAAAAAAGCCTTAACAAACAGCGTTAAGGCTTTGGCGTGTAGCTGTTACTTTATCGTTTAGCGAGTGATTTTATAGATTGCTTTTGATCACTTGCTGGTTGGGTTGCTTTGTCTATTAATGTTTCAAGTGGTTTATTTCGAACGCACATAAGTACTTTGTTCATTGCTTGGCATGTGCCTGTCGCTTTTTTATCATGGCTTGTGTAGCTGCAATCTTCATTAATGGCTTTTTCTTCACATGCTTCCCAAGGCGCGTTTGAACCGTGGCCTGCATGACTTAGCGCTGAGCATGAGGTAGCAAGTAAAAAGCCAGTGGTTAGTGCTTTTATTACGTTAAATATTTTCATTAGTATCTCAGTTAATTATTTGGCCAGAATGCGAGTTATCTTGCGGTAGCACCTTTAAAACAACCAATAAACATGTTTTCAGATACATCGGCTGCATGGTAGTGGTATCCGCGTGTATCGTCGGTGTGGCCTCTACATTCGTCTAAATCAGTGGGTTCTAATCCATCTTCGTTAAGCATGCCAAATATACCAAATCCATCGAGTGCATAACCCATCATGGCGGCATGACCGTCTGATTGGATTTGTGTTTGGCTACAACCTGCTTCACCGTGGTAGTGATAACCTGCTACTAAGTTAATATGCCCTGCGCAATCATCAAAGGCTGCAATAGTGTATGCGCCTAAAATAGCCTCAACAGGGGCGGGTGCAGCAAGTACAACACCATTGAGAGCAACACCCACATTAGCGTTACCAATACTGCTATTTTGAGTGGTTGCAACAGGCGTTATTGGTATTAAAAATGATTCTGATATACCGCCATCAACATAATCAATAGAGCATTCTACGCAGTGGTTTTGGTATTGCTCCTCTACGTTTGGACGTGCAGCGCCATCACACGATTCTTGTGTGTCGGTTACATTTACAAGGCCTGTACCTTCGTCGTATAGCTGCCAATGGCTATCGTTATATAATGTTGGTAGATTTAAAATAAAGTCGCCAGTTATATCGTAAACCTCACCGGTGCCATCAAACCAAATACCGGCTTCGTCTGCTGTTGATGTGATATTTCTAGGGCAAAATACACCAATCTCGTAATTTGAAGGCGCACCGGCAATATCAATTTTGTAGCATGAAGCTTCATCGCCATTACTTAGCGTACATGTTTGAGTGGTAATTGATGAAATGAGCGCATCGCTTTCAAAGTTAAAAGGGTCAACTTCTACAACAAAATCGGTTGAAGTATCTGTTGTAGTGCCCTCATCGGTGGTTGTTTCAGTTACGACGGTACTTTGAGTATCGCTACCGTTACAGGCAGCTAAGCCCAATGCAAGTATGCACACTGCAAGCGGTGCTAAAATTGGTGCGTTAAATCTTCTCATCAAAAATATCCGGTAATGAAGTTGAATGTATAATATTTGTTAAATGTGCAAACAAAGTGCAAAAACAACGCAACATAATACATTGCCTGAAATAGAGGCTTATAACGCTTGCTATAAGTGTATGTTGTACCTTTTATTGTTTAAAATACTGCGACTTTAAAGTATCTAAATAGGCAGTGGAGTTTTATGGACTTTTTACTTCCCGACAGTATGTCTTTATTTTTGTTTTTATTAATGATGATCACCGCTGGCTTTACTTCTTTTATATCTGCTGCATTTGGTGCGGGTGGCGGGCTAATGTTGCTTGTTGTTATGGCGTCGTTTATGCCTATGGCAGTTGTTGTGCCTGTGCATGGTTTAGTACAGCTTGGCTCTAATGCAAATAGGTTATTACTCAGCTTTAAGCATATTGATAAAAGCATGTTTGTATATTTTGCGTTAGGCGGCTTAGTAGGGGCGGGGTTATCAAGTTTTGTTATTGATGATATATCGCTTGATGCTATGAAGTTAGTGGTCGCTATTTTTGTTATTTATTTACTGTGGGGTAAAACACCGCCAGTAAAATTAACCTCTAAGTTATGTCGTATGGTCGCCGGTGGCATAACGACTTTTATTTCTATGTTTGTGGGAGCGAGCGGGCCATTAGTTGGTAGCTGTTTATATATAAATAATTACGAAAAGTTAAAATTTACGGCAACGTTTTCGAGCATTATGAGTGTGCAGCATTTGTTAAAAGCGGTAATTTATGGTGCAGTTGGCTTTAGCTTTTGGCAATGGATGCCGCTTGTAATTGCTATGGTAATAAGTGGTGCTGTAGGTACTTGGTTTGGAATTAAATTACTTAAAAGTATGTCTGGGGATAAATTTAAGCGTATTTTTAGAGTCGTTTTAACGTTATTAACGCTACAACTCGGTTGGCAAGGTATTAAAATATTACTCCACTAATTTACTTAGTGGAGTAAATTTAATTTTATTAAACATAAATCACTTAAGCGGATTAAATAATTCATTGCGCCAAAAAGTTACTGATATAGAGCGACTACACTGTAATTTTTTGGCTTATCGATGAACTATACTAATTTGCAATAATTGTTCATACGTTTAATTAAATTGGTATTAAAGCTTATTTAACAGCGGCTTTAATTGGTTTGTCGCCATCAAATAACTCAAAAATGCGGTTACTAATAAATGAGTTAGTCGCAATATGTAATAATGCATTGGCTACGTTTTCGCGGCTAATTTTAGCCTCAGAACGATCACTTGGTCGCTGCGTCGTTACTTGCATTGAAGCGCTATCATCAGTCAGTGTACCAGGGCGAACAATGGTGTAATTTAAACCACTATTGATTAAGTGCTCGTCAGCCATGTGCTTGGCAACTAAGTAAGGTTTTAAATCACCTTGAATCGAATCTGGGTCGTCTGCACCGATTGAGCTGACCATAATAAAGTGTTTAACGCCATGCTCTTTTGCAAAGGTAGCTGCTTTAGTTGCAGCCCATAAATCAATAAGTACAGTTTTATCATCGCCCGTACTTCCGCCAGAACCTGCAGCAAAAATCACTTGGTCACAGCCTTTCATTGCTTCGCCAAAATCGCCTTCAAGATCTTGCTCAACAATAGTTAAAAAAGAGCTGTTTAAATCACTTAGCTTGTTTTTGTCTCGCACTAATGCCACAACATTTTGCTCATTTTTTAAAAGTAGCTCAGTTGCCATTTTACCTATTTGTCCGCTTGCGCCAATAATTAGGGTCTTACTCATAATTAACTCCTTCCAATAAATAGTAAAAGTAATGTGCTTACAAACAGACCTTGGGGGTAGGGGATAATTTTTAAAGGGTAAAAAAGAGTTTAAATGAGCTAATTTCAAAAAATACTTTAATTAAAATTCAATACTTAACTGAGCATTAAAATTAGCTGCTTTTGGCGTGTTTTTTAGAACTTTTTATTCAACCATTATACTCACTTCGGTCACATAACTACGGCGATATAGACTAATACGAACTTTATGTTCTTGGTAATTATAAAACAAAGTGCGATATGTATTATTGCCGCTTGTTTTTAACGGCTCTCCTAATTTTTGCTGATAAAAGCGAGCGATATCAGAAATTGAATCTGTTAAATAACCAGTGCGAACCATTGGGTATTCGCCGGCTACATCCATTGTTGTAACAAACTCTTCAGGAAGTGGGATTTCAGTGACGTTTTGGCTAAGTACATTAAACGATAGAGTGCATAGCAGTATTATTAAAAATGCTAAAGTTTTCATTAAAGTCCTTTAAATAATAAATTCCATTTATTGGTACTCATTTTACTTCAATAAGCACCTTTGTCATTTAAATTTTATTACGAATTAAATCTCGTACTATAAACCGAGCAGGGTGAATAGCTTGGCTTACACGTTCGCTTAATGGGCGGGGCTCGTTATTTAAACAGCTTACGAGGTGTTCTGCACTTAGCGGTGCGCTACATAAAGCGCGTGCGCCAAAGCCGGTAAAAATATGTAGGCCTTGTTGTGGCTTATTAAGTTGCTCATATTGATAGCGTTTACCTAAACGTAGGTTAGCAAAAGCCATAGTGTAATCACTTTGTTCGCACCATTGCCCTGCCATTGGTAGGTGATCTATAAATGTGCATCGTACAGCTGCTTTTGCCGAGGTAATGTTGCCAAGGGGTGAGGCAAATTCACTTTGCTGATAAAAGCTAAGTAGTTGCTCTTGGTTTAATTGGTTGTCGAGCGCTGTAACTTGACGGCTTTTGGTATTTTTTTCAAACGTGGCACCCATACAGTGATGATCTAAATAGGCTGGGGTAAAATACCCTTTATGGCATAGCACTGTTTTAAGTTTGCGTGATTGCTCACTTGCCTCAATATGTGAAACTTGCCCGCGTACGCCTACTATTGGTAGCGCTTTTGTTTGCTCAAATGCATCACTGTGCTCGCCTGCACAAAGAATTACATCACTAAAAGGACCTAACTGCTCATCATTCGTTAATAAAAACCAACCGCTGTCAGTTTTTTTAAGCTGTTTTATATTGCAGTTAAATACGCTTTTAAATGGGTTTATGCTATTTGCAGCGCTTAACATGGCGTTTACTAATTGAGGAGGGTTAACCCAGCCGCCTTGTTCAAAAAATACGCCCGAATAACCTGTTACTACGCCGGCTATTTCGTCGCCTTGCTCTGCGGTTACGTTGTGCATTAGCTGGGTTGGCCACAGTTGTTTTTGTGCTAAGTTTTCATGTTTATCGGCCAGTGGTTTTTTTACTGCGTGTTGTAATACGCCGCACCAATCGTAATCAAAATTAAAACCACTGCTAAGTAAGTTGTTATATAGGCGCTTTGCGTATAAAAAGCTATGTGCAAACAATTCGCTGTGCGGCGAGTTTTTTGCTTGTAGGTGAGGGTAAATAGCACCTTGCACATTGTGTGATGCCCCCATAGCAGGTTTTTCATCTTGGCAGAATAATTGGCTTGCTATGCCTCGTTTAGCCAAACTATATAAAATGCAGCTACTGGCTATACCGCCGCCAATGACCGCTACTTTTTTTAAAGCGCTGCTATCTTGATGAAAATATGCAGGAGCTGATTGAGCATCATTTACGCACTCTAGTTGGCCAACAAGCATATCTCTTTTTTGGCCAAAGCCTTTGGCTTTTTTAGTATTAAAGCCTGCATCAATTAATCCACGGCGAACAAAACCTGCTGAAGTAAATGTTGATAAGGTTGCATTTGCCCTTGATATATTGACCATAGAATTAAATAAACTTTGCTGCCACATTTCGGGGTTTTTACTTGGCGCAAAACCATCTAAATACCAAGCGTCAACAATTCCTGTTTGCGGATAGCTCATTGCTTGTATTGATTCAAGTGCATCACCAAAGTATAAATCGAGAACAACAAGTCCATTGTCAAATTCGAGTCTGTGGCATCCTTCTAAATTAATTGGGTATTGTTTAGATAATTTGTTACTAAAGGCGCTTAATGATGGCCATGCCTGTAGTGCTTTGTTTAAATCGTCTATGTGCAGTGGATATTTTTCAAATGAAATAAAGTGTAAGCGTTTAACACCATTATCTAATTGATTTTGAACTTGTTGACGTGCAAGGTGGTCAGTAAAGCGTTGCCATGTATTTAAAAAGTTTAAACCTGTACCAAAGCCGGTTTCGGCAATAACAAAATGTGGCTGGTCATGATTTTGTAATCGTGCATCTATATTATTTTGCTCATAATACACATAATGCGATTCAGCTAAGCCATCGTCATTAGAAAAATAAATATCACCGAAGTCATTAGCGAAAGGTGTACCTAAATTATTAAAGTGTATATGTGCATTTTTGATCATGATTTTTTAATTTTATAGATATATTTTTTAATTATTTTACGGGTTTTCTTTGAAATAGTCTGGCGTTATTTATAAGCTAGCAGTTCAGAGTACAAGTGTACGCTAGAAAGCTGACCACTTAGGTGATTAAATTCGCGTAAAATAGAATGCAATTAAGTATTAAGCTAAGGGAATTACCCATGAGAAGAGCTGTAATTACAGGTATCGGTGTTGTATCAAGTATAGGTAACAACAAAGAAGAAGTATTAGAATCGTTAAAAACGGGCAAAAGCGGCATCGCTTTTAATCAAGAATTTGCCGATTATAAGTTACGTAGTAACGTATCGGGTAAAATTGATATTGACGTTAAAGCACACGTTGACCGCAAAGCAATGCGCTTTATGGGAGATGCTGCTGCTTACTCTTATATTTCAATGACGCAAGCAATTGAAGACTCAGGTTTGTCTGACGACCAAGTATCAAATGAGCGCACGGGTATTATTGTTGGCTCTGGCGGTGGTTCGTCTAAATGGCAAGTAGAAGCTGCTGATATTTTACGTGAAAAAGGCGTAAAACGTGTAGGGCCTTATATGGTGCCACGCACTATGGCGAGCACTACATCTGCTTGTTTAGCAACACCATTTAAAATTAAAGGTGTTAACTATTCAATTAGCTCTGCGTGTGCAACATCTGCGCATTGTATTGGTAATGCCGTAGAGCAAATCCAGCTTGGCAAGCAAGACGTTGTGTTTGCTGGTGGTGGTGAAGAGCTACACTGGACATTGGCAATGGAATTTGACGCTATGGGCGCACTTTCTACTAAATACAATGAAACACCTGAAAAAGCATCTCGTACATACGATGCTAATCGCGATGGTTTTGTTATTTCTGGCGGTGGCGGTATTGTTGTAGTTGAAGAACTTGAACATGCACTTGCACGTGGCGCGCACATTTACGCTGAAATTGTTGGCTACGGTGCAACATCAGATGGCTACGACATGGTTGCTCCATCTGGCGAAGGTGCAGCACGTTGTATGCGCCAAGCTATGCAAGATGTAGATAGTATTGATTACCTAAACACGCATGGTACATCAACGCCAGTAGGTGACGTTAAAGAGTTAGGTGCGATACAAGAAGTGTTTGGTGGCAAATCACCAATGATCAGCGCAACTAAAGCAATGACGGGTCATGCCTTAGGTGCTGCAGGTGTTCACGAAGCTATTTTCTCATTATTAATGCTAGAGCACGGCTTTGTAGCACCTTCAATTAATATTGATGAGCTAGATGAGCAAGCGACAGGTTTAGATATTATTACTGAGCGTCGTGACGTTGAGTTAAATACTGTGATGTCTAATAGCTTTGGCTTTGGTGGCACAAACGCGACTTTAGTTATGAGTAAGTACAAAGGTTAATTTGAGCTTATAAGCCCTATATGCAAACGTATATCTGGGCTAAATAGCCCAAAACAAAAAAGGAAAGCCTAGGCTTTCCTTTTTTATTATCGAGAGTTCAATTAACCTTCGTTATGTTCTTGACGCGCTTGCTCAATTTCGTCTGCAATTTCTTGCGCTTTTTGCTTAGTTTTTTCAGTTAACTCGCCAGCAGCTTCTTTGCTTTTAATCCATGCATCAACCGCAATCTCTTTGCCGTCGTCGTACATGTCTAAGCCCATTGCTTTACTTTGCTCTAATAGCTCGTTTAAAGACTCGTCATTTTTAAGATCGTTAGTTGTCTCTTTAACGTCGTTCCATGCATCACCAAGCTTTTCTTGCATTTGTGCGCTTTTATCTTTTGCATCTTCTTTTACTTCGTTGGCATCTTCACAACCAGTTAATGTAATTAAAGTGCCTAATAAAGCTAAACCTGCTAATTTATTCATGTGCTATCTCCTTTAGAGACTGATAATTAATTCGAGGCAGACTATACAACAATGAAAATGAACGCCCCCGTAACAAAACGATTAAATTTTAAATTAATGAATGAGCATGATTGGCCTCAATTATTTGAACTCGACCAAGACCCAGCTGTAATGCAGTATTTAACACGAGGTGAACCTACCTCTTTAGAGCAAATAAAAAATGAGGGAGTGCCTCGTATGCTCGCATATCGAAATGAGCTTAAAGGCTGGGGGCTGTGGAGTGTCACTATAAAGCAAACCAATACATTTATAGGTTGGGTATTAATAAGGCCTATGGGCTTTTTTACTGATGCACCAAACTACAGTGATATTGAAATAGGCTGGCGCTTTAAGCAAGCAAGTTGGGGGCATGGTTATGCAACCGAGGCGGCTTTAGCATTATGTGATGAACTTATAAAGCAAGATGACGTTAAGGCGATAAGTGCAACGGCACTAAAAGATAATACGGCTTCTATAAATATAATGAAAAAGCTAGGTCTGCAATTTATAAAAAATTATACACATACAGACGAGCAAGGCGACTTACCTGCGGTGCTTTATTCAAAAAATGTTTAAAGATGATTAAATATCAACAGTATAAAGATTGACCTGTCCTTAAGTGACGTGCATTAATAAGAATGCGTAACTAAAAAATAATAAATTAAGGATGTTGTATGGGATTGTTTTTTGCACCAAGTAAATTAATCGTCAAAAGTGTGCTGGTTTTACAGTTCGCTGCTTTTAGCGTTTTAGCGCAGCCTTTATCGCAAAGCGCGGTAGCAATGCCTGACTCGTTCAGTGCCGATGCTGCTAAAAGTATATTAGAGCAAGGCGGTAATGCTGTTGATGCGGCTATTACGGCACAATTTGTACTTGCAGTAACACTTCCTGAAGCCGGCAATATTGGCGGCGGGGGATTTATGCTTATTCAAAAAGATGGCAAGGGTGATTTTATAGATTATCGCGAAACAGCGCCAACAGCAGCTCATCGTGATATGTATTTAGATGAGCAAGGTAATGTTATTGCAAACAAATCAATATATGGCATTCACGCAAGCGGTGTACCTGGCAGTGTAGCGGGCATGTGGCTTGCCCATCAAAAGCATGGCACTTTAAAGTGGGAAGAATTAGTACAACCTGCGGTAACGTTGGCTGAGCAAGGGTTTGTAGTTCCGCCTAAGTTAGCAAAAGGTGTGAGCAATTATATAGCCCACCTAAAAGAGCAAAAAATAAATGTAAACTTCGAAAAATACTTTGCTGATGTAAAAGCTAATAAAGTATTTAAGCAACCCGAGTTAGCGGCGACGCTAAAGCGTATCCGTGATAACGGACAAGATGGGTTTTATAAAGGCGAAACTGCAAATATTATTGCTAAATTTATGCACCAACATGGCGGTATAATTAATCAAGATGATTTAAAAGGTTACACCGCTAAATCACGTACACCTATTAAAGCGAGTTGGAATGGTTATGAAGTACTTACCTCGCCACCGCCGAGTTCAGGTGGTATTGCTATTTTACAGTGGCTTAAAATGTATGAGTTACAAAAACCAGATGCGGGCTTAGCGCATAACTCTACTCAATATGTACACTTACTTTCTGAAATAGGTAAACGTGTATTTGCAGATAGAGCGGAGTATTTAGGCGATCCTGACTTTTTTGATGTACCAGTCAACGCATTAACTAATATTAACTACCTCAAAGAGCGAAGTAATGGCATTTCATTAACCGCTATCTCGACTACCGAAAATATTAAACCGGGCCTTAAAGAAAGTGAGCAAACTACGCACTTTTCAATCGTTGATAAAATGGGTAACGCTGTCGCAAATACCACCACAATAAACTTAGGGTTTGGTAGCGGTGTAGTTGTTGAAGGTGCAGGGTTTATTTTAAATGATGAAATGGACGACTTTAGTGCTAAACCAGGCGTTATGAATGTGTTTGGTGCAATAGGCGGTAAAGCTAACGAAATACAGCCGCACAAGCGTATGCTTAGCTCTATGACGCCTACAATACTCCTTAAAGACAATACCGTTAAAATGGTGACAGGCTCGCCTGGTGGCACAACAATTATTAGCTCTGTGTACGAATCTATTTTAAATGCGGTAGAGTTTGATATGACTGCAGAGCAGGTTATAAATAGCCCTCGTTTTCATCATCAACTGTGGCCTAAAAATATAATTAGAACACACATAGGTTTAACCGATAGCGTAAAAGCAGAGCTTACAAAAATGGGTTACACCATAGATGAGAATCACTTTGGTGACTTACACGTTATTATTAATAAAGAGGGCCAATTAGATGCCGCTTCTGAAGCATCAGGACGTGGTAAATCAATTGTTTTTTAAATAAAAAAACACCGCGCTAAAAGCGCGGTGCTTTAAACAATACAAAATTATTGAGTATCAATTAAATCTTCAACACCCACTATTAGCCATGGAGCGTCGTCTGAAATTAGACGCTCTAAGTGCCAGATTTCTAAAATAGGCTCTTCTTTTTTATCGCCTAAATCACGGTACTTACCTTTAAAGCGAACACTAACCTGCCACGATTGCGCGTTTGTATCTGCGCGCACAAGTTCGGCATCAATAAACATCACTTCTGTTTCTACGCTTTGTATAGCTTCACGTTCAGCTTTAAACTCGGCAACAAGTGCAGGGCTTAAGTATTCAGCCATTGTGGTGTAATCGGCATTGTTCCATGCAGTTTGTAGCGTATGGTAATGACTACGGGCACCTTGCAAAAAGCCATTAACGTCAAAGTTAGGTGGTAAATTAAAAGGCACACTTTCACCTTGTGGGGCGCTGCTTGCAAAGCCTGTACTTGTTGGTTGCTCGATAGGTGCTTGTTTAAAAGCATTTTGCTGAGCACTTGTACTTGCACTGGCAAGTTGTGGGGCACGATTAGCACGTAAAAAGCCCGTTACTAGCTTAAATAAAATAAAGAGTCCGCCAGCTAATAAAATAATTTCTAATAGCTGAAAACCTTCAAAATCGTCGCCTAACATTGCTGCAATTAAGCCACCCGCTAAAAGCCCTCCAAAAACGCCTGCCATAATGCCTTTTTTATTTGATGTGGCTTTAGGTGTTGTTGTATCTGTTTGCTGTTTTTGCGCTGTTTGTTGTGTTGCAGGTGTCTGTCCGCGTTTACTACTGCCAAACTTTTTACGTGCGTGTGCATCAAAATTGGCAGTACATAATAATGCCAATAATGAAAAAATAACGATGATGTTCTTCATGAAATTCCCTAATTAAAATCGAGCCGCGATTATAATTTACTTTCTTTAGGAATTTAATTAATTACTTTAAAAATCAGAGGTTTTGGGTGTAGAAGAAACGTTTTATTGGTGAGTATATAATCAAAAAACCGCTCAGTAGAAACTAAGCGGTAAATTTGTCTATTTTAAAGCCAACGAATTGCGCCAGTAACGCGTTCATTGTATGTATCTAGAGGTGCTCCAAGACTTGCCACTAAAATAGTATCAGCTTGTGAGCCACGATTAATGTGACCTTCAAAGCGCTCATCGCGGAAGTTGTCATCCCCAAAACCAAATGATTTATTTTCAGAAGGCACTATAAATACCGTCATTGGACCAAAGTCAGACTCAAATATTAAATGCAGACCTTTTTCGCCTTTAAAATCACAAAACATGGCATAAGTTACAGCGCCAGGAAGTTCATCAAGATGACCACCTAATACTGCAAGCTTGTCGTTAACGCTTTGTAGGCTAATGGGCTCTTTTTTATCAAGCGCATTAATTTCGTAGTACACATGGGCAAGCGCATGCTCACCCGCTTCGTGTGCAATATTTTGCTCTGTACTAAAAAAGAAGGCACTAATCGCCACTACAAAAGACGCTGCTAACGCAATATGTATACGATCAAACTTAAAACGCGATCGAGCATCAACCACGTTTTTGCCTGTTGCTTGTTCTTCTTGGAGTGCTTTTTCTTTTAACGATGTGTTTAAAAGAATGCGGTCTGCAAGATTTTCAGGCACAGGTATATCTAAAGAATCTTGAATGAATTTATCAAAATCTTTCATATCGTTAATAAAACTTTGTCGCTCTGGGTTATTGTCAGCAAACTCCATAAGCTCCTTGTCAATGTCGTTTGGCTGCGCAATAGTGCGGCGACGAAACTCAAGTTCATCCATTATTTTGATGCCCCTTTAAGTTGTTCATCATCACGGCTTAAAGCCTCTTTAAGTTGATTTCTGGCACGGTATAAACGAGTCATTACCGTGTTTTTATTTAAATTAAGTATGCCTGCAATTTCTTCACCAGAGCAGCCCATTACAATTTGCAGTAATAATGGCTCTCGGTATTCATCAGATAGCAGTGCAATCTGGCGTTGAATTACCGTTTGTTCCATTTCATCGTCTAATGAATGGCTGGTTTCATCAACAAGCGTATCGTTTTCTACGTCGCTGTAATCAAACTGTTTACGTTCAAATCGGCGTGCGTTTTCTCTTCGTAATATAGTAAGCAGCCAAGGTTTAGCTGCCTTTTGATCAAGTAAAGAGTCGAGTGAACGCCATGCGCGTAAAAACGTTTCCTGTACTAAATCATCTGCTATGTGCGGATCACGGCATAACCAATAAGCAAAGCGATAAAGCTCTTTATTGTAAACGTGGACCAAGGCTTCATAACGCTTTTGTTTCTCTGCCATATCGATTAAGACCTGATTGTTTGATTTTTTCTTTCCAAGCATAAGCACTTTTTTAATTAAAAATTATTAGTTATTGCAAAAAAAGACCTAAGGTTCGTAGTTATTAATTATAAAGGTCTTTTAATACAGCTTGTTGCGACTTTGATGCCTGAGTTTGATAGATCTCAAGAATTTTAATAATAGCATTAAGATCCGTGTTTGCGCCTTTATTACTATAAAGTTTTGCCTGCAATTGGCTAATGAGACCGTTAAGCTCGCTGCTGTTTACGTGGATGCAGAGCTCATCAATTGCGCCAACATTTTTATGGGTCACCTTTACAGAAAAGTTATTTAATGCGGTGTAAAAGGCTTTCACATCGTGTGTTTTGGCTAATGCTTTAAGCTCATTTAAGCTTGGCTGAGAAGTACCACGGGTGTTTAGCTGTAATTTTTCAGTCGTATTTTTAGTAGAACGGCTTATTAAGTAAAAAATTACAGTACCAATCCATAAAATATACCCTAAAGCGGCAACAACTATTAACCAAAGAGGAGTATCACTTTTAGTTTCAATAGGTTGTGTGCCAGTTGCTTGATTCGAAATATTTTCAAGAGTAGGTGAATTATTTGTGCTGGGTTGTGGGTTTGCTATGGCTGTATTAGGCGCGGTAGTACTTGGCGTTACTGTAATAGTACGCTTTGGTAATGTGGCGAAGCTAATACGGTTCATTTTGGTATTAAACCAAGGCAGCTTTATTTCAGGCAAAGTATAAGTACCTGGTTTTTGCGGCAGTAAGGCATATGATGCCGTTTGCTGCGACACAACGCGTCCGTCTCGTACAGCATTGTTATTTTCTTTTTTATCAGGGTAACTGCGTATGCCATCAATAGTAGGCATAGAGATTTCAGGTAATTGCTCTTTTGTAACTCCAAGCGCGGTAAGTGTAATAGTACGAGTTATAGGCGTACCTACTTCTACTGTGTTGTCATTAGGTTGCCATTCTTCATCAAGGTTAACCAATTCGCTTGGTAACCATGCACCTTTATAGTCACTCGGGATTGGTTTTATTTCTACTTGCTGATCATCGCCAAGAGCAGATACCTCCAGTTGGCGGTAATTTTGCTGTACTCGCCCTTGAAACGCAGGGCCTGCAATCGTGTAGGCACCACTTTTTTGTGGCTGAATCAAATACTCACGAGTAATAACAAGGTAGCGTTTGCCATCAACTAGCTCATAACTCTCAGTTTGTTTACCTAGTTGGGTTAGCTGAGCATCTTCCATACTTGGTGTGCTTAAGCTGCCATCAAGCAGTTCTTTGGCAAGGTAGAGCTTAACAGTGTAAACACCGGCTTCTTGCACAAATAATGAATTACTTGAGAGCGACGTTTTTAAAAATATTTCGTTATTTTTATCTGCATCAACTGAGCGTTTTGCCACTTTTAATTTAATAGGTTGTGAGGTTAACCCTGCAACGCTAAATGCCGGTATCGTGTAATCACCCTCTGTACGGGTCATTAGTTTAACTGACCACGTAGTTTGTTTATTAATACTGCCATTAATAATGTTGGTACGAGAGCTTAAGCTCGTCGGGCCTACAACAAAGTCTTTTAACAGCGATGAGGTGTCTGGTTGCTCGCCTTTAACTGTATCGTCTACCGATATATTAAGCATAAAAAATTCACCCGCTAATACAGGGTTTTTATCTATGCTGGCTTCTAATTTGGTGGCAGCCCACGAAGGCATCGTACTTAATAGCAATAAACAGCAAAATAATCGCATTACCATGATTTTTCGACTCCTGTAGGGCGACGTTTATATTGTCTTTTTTGGGCTTCTAATTGCATTTTATTCCGTAATAAAATAGCCGGATCGTCCGGTACTTTTCTAAGTAGTTGATTAAGCTGTTGTGCTTTTTCTTTTTCTTCATTAGTGAGCTCACTTGCTTGGGCTTGCATCGCTTGTTGCTGAGCATTTTGTTTTTGCTCATCAGTAGCTGGTTGCTCACTTATTGCTTGCGGCTTACTTTGTTGCTGCTCGTCTTCTTTAGGCTGGTCAGCGTCTTTATTTTGCCCTTGCTCACTTTGTGGCTGGGCTTGCATATCAGGTTCATTTTGCTTATCTGATTGCTCGCCAGGCTCACCTTTTTGATCTTTTGATTGTTCAGACTCTTTATCTGATTTTTCATCGCTTGAGCTTTGACTTTCGTTTTCGCCTTTTTCAGAATCGCTTTTATCACCATTTTGTTGCTGATCCTGTTTTGACTCATCAGAATTTTGCCCTTGGTTTTGCTCATCTTCTTTCTGGCTATCATCTTGGTCTTGAGAGTCGTCGCCGTCGCTTTGCTGATCTTGCTGGTTTTGTTGCTCTTGTTGATTTAGTAATTGCTCAACTAAGGCTTGGTTATCGACTGCTTGCGTAAAGTCATCTTGCAAGGTTTGGGCTTGTTTGTACGCTTCAATTGCGTCCTCAAGTTTGCCAGCTTTGGCAAGGGCATTACCGTAGTTGTATAAACCGGTAGCCGACTTATCATTACTAAACTCATTAAGTGCAGCATCAAAATTACCTTGCTGGTAAAGCGCCGCGCCTTTTAACTCACTCGATTGCGCCTGTGTAGCTGCATCGTATTCTTTATTATTGTAAGCCTTTAATGCACGTTGATCTGCATTTTGCAAAAGAGTAGGGAGCTCTACGGCATACGCATTTTGCTGCGGTAAAAAGCAAAAAGCTAAAAACGCGCCTAATAAGGCAGCACGTCTAAATAAATACAAACCAAATGGCAGTAATAACAAGAGCCCGTAAATACCTGCATCTATTCGCCAAAGCGCATGGCTTTGTTTTTCGTCTTTCAATAATTCACTCTGCGCATTTGGAGCAAACGTATTTATGTCGTTATTGCTAGGTTGGTAACTAGCAAATTTACCGCCGCTGCTCGATGCTAAATTTTTAAGCTGAGAGGCATTAATTGTAGGTACTACAATTTGGCCGTATCTGTCTTTCAAAAAGCCGCCTTCAGGTAACTTAATTGGTGCGCCTTGAGCGGTACCTACACCATATATATTTAATCTATATTGGGTGTTACTGGTAAAGCTACTCACGTCGCTTTGTTCTTGTTGGTCAATACCGTCGGTCACTAAAATAATGTCGCCATCAATATAACCCGCTTGCGTTAATAGCTCTTTGGCCATATCAAGACCCGCTAAAACGTTTGAGCCTTTGTCTGGCATTATTTCAGGGCTTAAGCTTGGAATTAAATTACTGAGTGTTGTGGCATCGTTTGTTAGTGGTGAAATTACATAGGCCGTGCCTGCGTAAGCTACAAGCGCGGTATCACCTTCTTTAAATAGCTCAATCATATCAAGCGCTTTAAAGCGTGATTGCATTAAACGATTTGGCAAAATATCGGTGCTGTACATTGAGTACGACATATCCATAACAATTACACGGGCACTTTTACTTTGAAATACAGGAACTTGTTTTTTCTCAAAACTAGGCCCAGCACTAAATAAAATGCCAAGGCTGCAAAACAAAGCAACTAACCAAAGTGGCTGGCTGGCTTTAGTATTTGCTTCGCTCATTATAAATCGTGCTAAATGAGGTGCAATTAGCTGCTCACTAGTCGTTTTTTTATGCTTAATTAAGGCAACAAAAAATAATGCCACAGCAGGTATGAGTAACCATAAAAGAGCGGGGCGAATAAATTCAAAATCCATTAGTTTGGCTCCTTTAATGCACGCAGTGTACTAAGCATTACTTTTAAGCTAATAAGTAAAATAGCGATAAGTAACGGGTAGTAAAATAATGAGCTTTGTGGGCGAAATGTTTGTTCATCAGCGCTAATAGGTTCAAGCTTATCAAGCTCTGCGTAAATTTGTTGAAGGCCAGCTACATCTTTGGCTCTAAAGTATAATCCGCCAGTTTGCTCGGCAATCTTTTTAAGTAAGCTTTCATCTAAATTACTGCCACTAGAGCCACCCATATTAAAGAGACTAAAGCCGCGTGGATTATCTGAGCCAACGCCAATGGTGTACACTTTAATCCCTTCTTCGCGGGCTAGCAGTAGAGCATCTTCTGGATTTAGGTTACCAGCGGTATTTTGTCCGTCGGTTAATAGCACCACAATTCGGTTACTTTCATCTTTATTGGCAAAGCGTTTTACCGAAAGACCCAATGCATCACCAATGGCTGTTGCGCGTCCTACTAAACCAATTTGGGCTTCGCTGAGCATTTTACTTACTGTTTTAACGTCGCGCGTGAGGGGGGTTTGTAAAAACGCGGTGTCGCCAAATAATATCAGCCCAAGCCTGTCGCCTTGACGTTGCTCTATAAAATCACTGAGTACGGCTTTTACCATGGTGAGGCGGTCAACATATTGGCCATTGTAAGCCATATCTTGTTCGGTCATCGAGCCCGATAAATCGACCGCTAACATTATATCGCGCCCTTCATTTGGTAATGAGATTGGCTCATCTAACCATGTTGGATTAGCAGCGGCAATAACAAGTAATAACCAAATTATCCACTCGAATGGATTTAAACGTCGTGCGTGTGGCTCGATACTTTGGCTGGTTAAATTGTGCTTTGCAAAACTGGGTATACGTAAACGCGTACTGGCATTACTTGCTGCGGGTTTTAATAGTAAAAGTAATAAAGGCAAGGGCAGTAATAAAAATAACCATGGCCAGCTAAATTCAAACATTTACTGACTCCTTTATTTTAAATTGTTTAATACCTTGGCGAAATTTTTCGCACAGTGTTGTATCTTTTTGGTTGGGGTTATACAAGCTTAGTATTTCTTGTTCTGTAAAGCTTAAACCGGTGAGTGTATTAAGTGTTGTGCACCATTTAGAGGTAGATTGCGCAGCAAGTCGCTTGTCGTAATATTCAATCACTAAACGTTTTAAAATAATATGCAGTTGCTGAGGGTTTTGCTCACTTTGGCTCAATTGTATTGCGAAGCGTTTAGGCTTTTTAAATTTATGTTTTTTATAAAATATATAAATAGCTGCGCACAGTGCTAAAAACAGCAGTGCAATAATAACCCACCAAGCAGGGGCGAGTGGCCACCAATTAACTTGGCTTGGCGCTATTATATCGTGCAGGCCATCGAGTGGATTGGTTTGCATGGTTATTTTCTCACTAATTGCAGCTCAAGCGGTGTTGCTGCATTGAATGATATTAAATTAAGACCCGATTTAGTTAGGCGATTAAAGCGCGCGCTAAATGCTTGCTCAGCATTTTTAGCAAAGCGTTCTCTAAAGCTGTTATCCATTAATGGTAGGGCAAAGTCTTGACCATTTGCATTAACGGTAACGGCTTGCTTAAACGCAGGTAACTGATGCTCAAATGGATCGCTTATGTGGCAACCAATCAGCTCGCAGTGGCGGCTTAATATTTCAAGTTGCTTAAAGCTGGCATCATCCAGAGCATTAAAATCAGACACTAAATACACTAAGCTGCCTGGTTTTGCTAAATGGTTAAGGCGCTTTAGGTTATCGCTAAAGTTGTTAGTGGCTGTTTTATCAATATTGGTAAGCGCTTGCTGGTGGTTGTCGCATAAATTATGACAAAGCTTAAGCACGGCTTTTTCACGGGCGCTGGGTTTTAGCTCTAAATGCGAGTGCTGATTAAACACAATACCGCCAATTCTATCGCCGCGCTGACACGCCGACCATGCAACAAGAGCGCTTATATGCGCAGCTTGCACCGACTTTAACAGTAACTTTGAGCCAAACAGCATTGAGTTTGAAAAATCAGTGAACACAAACACAGGGCGCTCTTTTTCTTCTTGAAAGAGCTTTGTGTGAGTCTCGCCGGTACGCGCAGTAACTCGCCAATCAATAGAGCGAATATCGTCACCTTGCTGATAATGTCGCACTTCGGCAAATTCCATTCCTCGGCCTTTGTGCGGTGCAAGGTATTGCCCTGTTAAGGTGTTTTTTATTTTTACCTTAGGGGCAAGTTCAAGCAATTGCGCTTTGGCTTTGTAATACATCAGCTCTTTGAGTGCTAAATTAACACCGTGGCTATGGCTCTGTTTGAGCCATGCTTGGGTTTCTAATTGTTTTTGCATAACTTATGGTACGGCTACAAGTTCAACTATACGGCTTATTACTTGATCTTTAGTAATGCCATCGGCTTGGGCTTCGTAACTTAAAATAATGCGATGACGCAGTACGTTATGCACAACAGCTTGAATGTCATCAGGTGCTACAAAATCACGGCCTTGAAGCCATGCATGAGCACGAGCACATTTATCAAGTGCTATTGTTGCACGCGGGCTTGCACCAAACTCAATCCAGCTACCAAGTTGTGCGTCTAATTTAGCGCCTTCACGGGTAGCAATAATAAGTTGTACTAAATATTGCTCAAGCGGCTCTGCTAAATAAAGGCCTAATATTTCTTTACGAGCTGCAAATAAGTCGCTTTGACTAATTTTTTGCATTACTGGTTGTTGTTCATTAAGCGCTTCGCCGCGTGTTAAACGCAGTATATCAAGCTCATGCTCTGCGCCAGGGTAGCCAATACTTAGGTGCAGTAAAAAGCGATCCAGCTGGGCTTCTGGTAACGGGTAAGTCCCTTCTTGCTCTAGCGGGTTTTGCGTTGCCATAACTAAAAACAGTTCGCTAAGCGGATAGGTATTTTTACCCACGGTTACTTGGCGCTCTGCCATGGCTTCTAATAGTGCTGATTGTACTTTGGCTGGTGCACGGTTAATCTCGTCAGCTAAAATTAGGTTGTGAAAAAGAGGGCCTTTTTCAAATACAAACTCGCTAGTTTGTTGGCGGTAAATATCGGTACCTGTTACATCAGCTGGTAATAAATCTGGCGTAAACTGTACGCGCTGAAATGAGCCTTCAATGCCTTTAGCAAGTGCATTAACTGCACGTGTTTTTGCAAGCCCAGGAGGGCCTTCTACTAATAAGTGACCATCAGCTAAAATAGCAATAAGTAGTGCTTGTGTAAGCTCTGGCTGGCCAATGATTTGTGTATCTAAGTACGTTTTTAATTGTGAAAATGCGTTAGCTGCCATAATAAGTGGACTGTCCTCGTCAGCTGGGTTTGTACCTAATAGTGTTAGGTGATAAATACTGACCTATTTATAAGGTTTATAATTGGGTAACTCAAGAGTTAGACTGTATTTTTTAAAATAGTTCGTTATTTTTTAACGAATTTTAGCGTACCACAAAACTTTGTAAATGCGTCTAAAAAAGCCTATTGTGATAGTCGTAATTAAACACTGTTTATATAAATTTGTGTTTATCTATTGGCTTTAGGGCACGGGTTGTTTAGAATCGAGGAAAACAAACAGGTCAGACCTGTCAGCGGGAGAGCATAAATGTCTGAGCAAAACATACTAAAAACACCAAAGGGCGACCGTATTGCCATAGTTAGCGGCTTACGTACACCTTTTGCAAAACAAGCAACAGCGTTTCACCATGTACCAGCACTTGATATGGGTAAATTGGTGGTTAACGAAATGCTTGAACGATTAAATTTCAATAAGTCAGAAATTGATCAACTTGTATTTGGTCAAGTAGTACAAATGCCAGAAGCGCCAAATATTGCACGTGAAATTGTATTGGGCACAGGTATGCCTGTATCGGTTGATGCATATTCTGTATCGCGCGCATGTGCTACCAGCTTTCAGGCTATTGCTAATGTAGCTGAGTCTATTATGGCGGGATCTGTAAGTGTAGGTATTGCAGGCGGCGCAGATTCGTCATCAGTACTACCGATTGGTGTTAGTAAAAAGCTAGCAGGCAGCTTAGTTGATTTAAATAAAGCGCGTACGCTTGGTCAACGTTTAAAAATATTTTCAAAACTGCGCTTAAAAGATTTATTACCAGTGCCTCCTGCAGTTGCAGAGTACTCAACAGGCCTTTCAATGGGGCAAACTGCTGAGCAAATGGCTAAAACACATAATATTAGCCGTGAAGATCAAGATGCATTAGCGCATCGTTCTCACTCACTTGCAACGCAAGCATGGGCTGATGGTAAGTTAAAAGATGAAGTAATGACGGCGCATTTACCGCCATATAAAAGCTTTATTTCAGAAGACAACAACATTCGTAAAAACTCAACGGTTGAAGGCTACGCCAAGCTTAAACCTGTTTTTGACCGTCAGCACGGTACTGTTACCGCTGCAAATGCAACACCATTAACTGATGGTGCAGCGGCCGTACTTATGATGAGCGAAAGCAAAGCAAAAGCACTTGGCTATGAAATACTAGGTTACGTACGTAGCTTTGCATTTTCGGCAATTGGCGTAGAAAAAGACATGTTAATGGGCCCAGCTCATTCAACGCCTATTGCACTAGATAGAGCGGGTATTACGCTTGCTGATTTAGATTTAATTGAAATGCACGAAGCGTTTGCATCGCAAACACTTGCCAATATGAAAATGTTTGCCTCAGACAAATTTGCACAAGAGCATTTAGGTCGCAGCAAAGCAATTGGCGAAATTAACATGGATAAGTTTAACGTTAACGGCGGCTCTTTAGCATATGGTCACCCATTTGCAGCAACAGGTGCACGCTTAATTACGCAAAGCTTACACGAGCTTAAACGTCGTGGTGGCGGTTTGGCATTAACAACAGCGTGTGCTGCTGGTGGTTTAGGTGCAGCCTTTGTATTGGAGAGCGCGTAATGACTGATTCAGTATTTAATTTAGCGGTAGATGAAAACAAAATTGCCGTAGTAACGATTGATGTGCCAGGGGAGAAAATGAATACCCTGCGCAGTAGTTTTGCCGATGACTTAAAAGCATTATTAGAAGACGCTAAGTCGCAAAATGTAAAAGGCATGGTATTTATAAGCGGAAAAAGCGATAACTTTATCGCGGGCGCCGATGTAAAAATGCTCGATAGCGTTCAAAAGCGTGAAGATGCGCTAGCTATTAGCGAACTATGTCATCAAGCATTTTTTGATATGACAAAACTGCCATACACAACAGTAAGCGCGATTCATGGCGCTGCATTAGGTGGTGGTTTAGAGTTTGCTTTAGCGTGTGACTACCGTGTTGGTACCGACAGCGATTTAACAAAAATTGGCTTACCAGAAGTGCAACTTGGTTTACTACCAGGTGGCGGCGGTACGCAGCGCTTAACTAAAATTGTTGGTATTCAAAAAGCACTTGAGTGGATGCTAACAGGTAAACAAATTCGCCCTAAGCAAGCTAAAAAAGCAGGCGTGCTTGATGACTGTGTACCACACAGTGTGCTGCTAAAAGTTGCAAAAGAATTTGCGACTAAGAAAAAGCCACAAGCAAAAGAGCCAAAGCTCGACAATATTAGTAAATTATTAGAGTCAAACCCGTTTGGTCGTAACTTTATCTTTAAAAAAGCCAAAGAAAACGTACTTAAAAAAACGGGCGGGCACTACCCAGCACCACTCGCTATTATTAAAGCTGTGCGTGCTAGTGTAGAGCTTGATGAGCTAAAAGCGTATAAAACAGAAGCTGAAAGCTTTGCAACACTTGTAATGAGTGACGAATCGAAAGCGCTTCGCGGTATTTTCTTTGCAACCACTGAAATGAAAAAAGAGTGGCGCAATGATGACGCCCCCGCAATTAGCAAAACTGCTGTTTTAGGTGGTGGACTAATGGGCGCAGGTATTGCGCACGTAAGTGCTGTTAAAGCTAAAGTACCGGTACGTATTAAAGATGTAGCAGAGCAGGGCATTAGTAATGCAATGAGCTACACCTACAAAATTTTAGATAAGCGTCTTAAGCGCCGTATTATGTCTAAAGCTGATATGCAGTTAACAATGAACCGTATTACAGGTACAACAGACTACAGCGGCTTTAAACACATTGATTTAGTAATAGAAGCGGTGTTTGAAGATCTTGCACTTAAGCAAGGTATGGTTGCAGACGTAGAGCAGCAATGCCAAGAAAATACAATTTTTGCAAGTAACACGTCATCATTACCAATTTCGCAAATTGCAGCGCAGGCAGCACGTCCTGAAAATGTAATTGGCTTACATTACTTTTCACCAGTAGAAAAAATGCCATTAGTGGAAATTATTCCACACGAAGGTACATCTAAAGAGACTATTGCTCGCGTTGTTAACTTTGCACGTAAGCAAGGTAAAACGCCAATTGTTGTAAAAGACATGGCCGGTTTTTACGTAAATCGTATTTTAGCGCCTTACTTAAATGAAGCTGCTAACTTAATGCTTGCGGGTGAACCAATTGAAAAGATTGATGCAGCCCTAGTTGAGTTTGGCTTTCCGGTAGGACCGCTGGCTCTACTTGATGAAGTAGGGATTGATATTGGCTCTAAAATTGCTCCAATTCTTGAAAAAGAATTAGGTGAGCGTTTTAAAGGTCCTGATGCATTTATGCGTATGATTGATTCAAAACGCCTTGGCCGTAAGTCGGGTCGTGGTTTTTATGAATACGATAAAAAAGGCAAAAAGGTTGATGAGTCAGTTTACGAACTATTGGGTGTTACCCTAGCTCCACGTTTAAACAAAAGCGAAATTGCTAAGCGATGTGTATCAAAAATGCTTAACGAAGCAGTACGCTGTTTAGATGATGGAATTATTGCCAGCCCTCGTGATGGCGACATTGGTGCAATATTTGGTATTGGTTTCCCACCATTTTTAGGTGGCCCGTTTAGCTATATGGATAAATTAGGCGCAAGTAAAATAAGCTCTGATATGTCTACATTGGCTAACAGCGATGCTAATTTTGCTCCTTGTGAGTCACTGGTAACAATGGCAAGCTCTGGTACTACTTTTTATAATGCAGCAACTGTTGAGGTTGTAGCTCCTGAAGTACAAAGCACTGAGCCACAAGAGCAAAGTGCCACTGAGCCTGAAGTTACTAAAGAGATTGAAACAAAAGAATAAAGTTTCTACTGTTTATAAAAACCGCATTTAGATGCGGTTTTTTTATGATTTTTAATATTTAAATGAGGAGCTTAATGACATTATTTACACAAAGATTGAGCATGTACCAAATAGAAGAGTCTGATTGGCCTCTTTTTCTAGCGCTTCATCGCGATCCTCAAGTCCTTAAGTATTGTTTTGATATGTCAATGGAGTCACTGATAAGAAACCGCTTTGAGGTACGCTTACCTAAGTGGAATACTAAATCACGCCATCCACTGTGCTTACTCATTATTAATAATAAAACAAAACAACCAGTGGGTGTTACAGGCTTTGCCTATGACGGAGAAACCGCAGAGCTCGGTTATTTATTATTGCCAGAGTATTTTAATAAAGGCTACGCGACAGAGTCGTTAAGAGCTGTGATTGATTGGGCTTGGAAAGAATGTGGTATTAGGCAGTTTAAAGCAGTCGTAACGCGTGGCAATATTGGTTCTGAAAAGGTGCTTAGTAAGTGCGGCTTAACCCATACCGATACACTTTTTAAAGTGCATACAATAGGCGAAAAGTTATACGACGATTTAATTTATACGCTTAAGGTGTAAGGTTTTAATGGGCTAGTAGCCTAGCCCAAAAAGTGCTACAAGTGAAGTGCGATAGCTTTGCGGTCTTTTTCTGGCATGTTTTCTACGACTAAATTAAATGAGTTATCAATCATTCTCTCAATTTCACTTTGTGCAATTGTGCCGTCTAAAATTACTGTGTTCCATAAGCGTTTATTCATATGGTAACCAGGGATCACTGCCGGGAAAGTATCACGCAATGATATTGCTTCATCAGGATCGCATTTTAAGTTAAGCCACCAAATAACCTCACCATCATCATTAGTTTGACCGTCATTGCCAATAGCAAGAGTCGCAAACATTTTATGATTCACTTTATATACATCAACCTCTTGCGCAAATGGTTTTGTAACCTGAACAAGTGGTTTTTTAACTAAATACTCATGTACTTTTTTCTGGTCCATGATCCATTCCTTGAAGTCATACTCGGTAAAGCTACCATAGCAGTTTTTTTCACATTTGATTATATGTATTTTAGTATAAATTAAAATTTTACAAGCTAATACAACATGTAGCGTAAAACCAACGTAATTTTAGTTGAACAAAATCCAGTTCGTGGTATGTTTCTGCCAATCAAAAAAATAATAGGAATTCACACATGCCAAAGGCGAGTGATGTTAAAAAAGGTACTGCTATTGACTTCAATGGCCGCGTTTTAGTTGTAAAAGATATTGTGCGCTCTGTGCCGCAAGGTCGTGCTGGTGGTAGTTTATACCGTATGCGTTTATACGATGTGGTAACCGGTGGTAAAGTTGACGAAACATTCAAAGACAGTGACATGCTAACGCTGGCTGATTTAACACGCCGTGAAGTAATGCTATCGTACATTGATGGCGACGAGTATGTGTTCATGGATAATGAAGATTACACGCCTTACAACTTAAACAAAGATGCTATTAGCGAAGAAATTTTATTTGTTAATGAAGAAACGCAAGGCGTACATGTAATTGTTATTGATGGCGCGCCAGTAGGACTTGATTTACCATCAAGTGTTGAACTTGTTGTTGAAGAAACAGACCCATCTATTAAAGGTGCATCTGCAAGTGCTCGTTCAAAACCTGCACGTATGTCAACTGGCTTAAATATTTCTGTGCCAGAGCATATTTCAACAGGTGACCGTATCCGTATTAATACTGTTGAACACAAATTTATGGGTCGTGCTGAAAAGTAACTGATAAATTATAATTTTAAAAGCCGAATCTGTATTTAACAGCTTCGGCTTTTTTGCGCGCGGGGATTTGTTGCTTTAAATTTAATCACGTTAGCGTTAGAATAAGCGCCGTATTTTTGAGCAACTTTAAGGGGTAGCTTTGTTTATAGTTTTACTAAGCAGTGCATTTATAGCTTTAATGTATTTAGAAACCATTAAAAAAGGCATGCCAATTAAACGATGGCTGATTTTAGGCGGTTTACTTGGACCTGTAGCCTGGTGCTTGTTTAATCTACATTATCGTCGTGCTTTAGTTAGAAATGTAGGAATAAATGCGTGTATATGGCGCCCTTAATTTATCGATGCCACATTTTTATTTTTTCTAATTAAACTTGGGGCCGCTTTAGTTTGTTGCTGCTTTAAAAATTCAGTAAATTCACTTTTTGATAGTGGCTTAGAATAGTAATAACCTTGTACTGTTTCGCAATTAAGCTTTTTGAGTATATCAATTTGATGGGCTTGTTCTACACCTTCAGCAACTACATGTAAATCAAGGTTATGCGCAATAGTGACTATTGAGTCGACCATATTACGGCCACGTTCGTTGGTCATGTCATCTATAAATGCTTTATCTACTTTAAGTGTATTAAGCGGAAATTGCTTTAAATACGCTAATGATGAATAACCAGTACCAAAATCATCCATTGCTAAATGAATACCTCGGGCACTTAACGAACGCATAATTGCAATGGCTTCTTTAGGGTCATCCATTACAGTACCTTCTGTTATTTCAAGCTCTAAAAAGTAAGAAGGTAATTCATTTTTTTGCAAAATAACGTCAATACGAGAGGTTAAATCGGGGAGGCTAAATTGCTTTGCTGATAAGTTGACAGCTACTCGGCCGCTAAATAAACCGTTATCTAGCCATTCTTTTACGTCTCTGCAGGCTTTGTTTAATACCACCTCACCAATTTCAATTATTTGGCCCGTTTCCTCGGCGATAGGTATAAAAACTCCCGGACTAATAATGCCTTTTTTGGGTGTAATAAAGCGCACTAATGCTTCCATTCCGGTTAGCTTGCCTGTGCGAATATTCATTTTTGGTTGGTAGTACACTTCAAAATGGTCTTCTTTTAAACCAAAGCGCATGAGGTTTTCAATTTGCAGTCGTTTAACGGCTTGACGGTTCATCGTGTCGTTAAAAAATAAGTAGCTGTTACCTTTCTTTTTAGCATGATACATCGCGGTATCTGCATTTTTTAAAAGCAGTTCAGGTGTATTACCGTCTTCTGGGAATAATACAATACCTACACTTGAGGTGATTGCTAGTTCGTGGCCTGCCATTTTAAATGGTGTAGCAATGGCTGCTAAAAACTGTTTAGCCATGCGTGTAATTACATGTATGTCGTTAGTGTCAGACATTACCAGAGCAAACTCATCGCCGCCTAAACGATAAAACACATCATTTTCGCGGGTTAGTTTATTTAAGCGCATTGCTAGTTTAGCTAATAAGCTGTCACCTAGCTGATGTCCTAACGAGTCATTTATTTTTTTAAAGTTATCTAAATCGAATACAAGCAAGGCGTGATGCGAATTGAGTTTTACTAGTTTATGTAAATCAGTAAAAAATAAATTTCGGTTAGGCAGACTGGTTGTGCGATCTCGATTCGATAAGTTATGTAATTGCGATTCAGCTTTTTTACGCTCTGTTAAATCTGAATATACAACGACATAATTAGTTATTTGATTTTGATCGTTTTTAATTTCATCTATGGATATTTCTATCGGTAATAAAATACGCTCACTATTACGAAGCTTCACTTCTTGTTGAATATGTTCGCGCTCTTTTACTATTTCAATAATTCTGTTTGTGTAGCTTGGCTCATACCCAGATAGGCTAAAATCTTTTCCTAAGTATTGTTCGCGTACGCCACCAAACAAGGTTAAAAAGCTAGGGTTTATATCAACCAGTTTAAAGTTTTTATCGTAAATTGCTAAGGCGTCAGTAAGCGACTCAACACATTTTGCAAAAAGGTTTAAGCGCTCTTCAGTTGATTTTAACTGTGATATATCGCGAACGGTACCTGTCATTCTAAGGGGGGATAAGTTGGCGTCTTTTTCAATTATTTTTCCGCGATCGAGCACCCAGTGCCAACGACCAAAAGTATCTTTGATTCGGTAGGTGGCTTCAAAAAAAGCAGACTGCTCTGCAAAGTGCACTTTTAGCAAGTGCTCAACGTTATTAATATCGTGAGGATGGATAAGGCCTTTATTTGGTGGAAACCCCATTAACGTAGTTGAGTCCATTAAATACTTATCGTTAATACGAATAACTTCGCCTGTTTTTATGTTCCAGTCCCAAAGTGTATCGCCGCTACCTTCTACAGTACTTTTAAGGCGTTTTTCCGAAAGTCGAAGTTGGCGGCGTGAACGTCTAAGTTTGTGGATTACAAATAACAGGTAGGGCAAAGCAAGCGCTATAATGGCGCTTGCTAGTATAAGTATATTGTCTGAGTTGTAATTAAGTGATGACTCAAAGGCAAAAAGCTCAAATGAGTAAGCAAGTACTACAAGCATGCTTAGTTTTATTATTGTTTTTATCATTTTTTGATTACTTCTAATTTACAAATGATAATTTAAAACAAGCTAAACCTAGAGTCAAAGAGATTGAGAGTAAACGGGCATATTTTGAGATTTACTGACTTTCGCCGAGCTTAAAAGCTCATATCTTGGTCTATTATCATCAAATAGGCTTAGAGCATAAACTTTTACTTCTCTTAGTGTTAGTGCGTTTAGGGCATCTAAAAGTCGCTGCTGCATATGAAATTCATGATCTCTGTTACCAATAGCAAGCCATAACCGTTGTGAGCGCAGGCGTAAGTTTTTATCTTTTTCTGCAATATGAGTACTAAGGCCATGTTTTTGCTGTTGCCAATCGTTTTCATCAAGTGCATCAATGTTATCAAGGTATTTTTTAATAAAGCTGTTATGACGATGCAATAATGTTTTTGCATCAAACTTAGGTGACTGCACATAAAATGCTATTCCAGCACGAGTATTAAAAGGTGCATAACCTGCGCCCACTAAATAACCTAGCTGTTGTGTTGTTCGTAATTCGTTAAAGTAATCTTGATTGATTAAATGATTTAACGCCATCATTTTTACTTTTTCGGCCACACAATCCGTTTGCGCCTGATAGTAAACTACCATGGCATGGTCGCTACAAGGAAGTTCTAACTCGTAGCGAGTTACTCTTTTAATTTCAAAAAGAGGGCGTCTTAAATCTTCAATTATGGCTGCGTTTTTTAGGTGTTCGGCGACCTTTTTTTGAAAGGCTAATGCATCACTTTGCTGCCAGTTACCATGTAAAAATGATTCAACATGTAGTGCTTTAAAAAAGTCTGTTCTGAACTCATTAAATTGCTGAAAACAGGTGTTTTTTAATGCCGATGCAAGCTCCCCAGGTTGAGGGTTCCAAGGCATTATTTTTGCGCCTAAAATACTAAACAACTCACTGACTGGTTTGTTTTGGTTGCTATTGCGCCAATGCCTTACAAGTTGTTTTTTATATTCAGCAAAGCGTTTTGCACAAATTTCTACATTAAATAAAGCATCTATTAATTGATCAACAAGCTCTAACTGGCTAGATGAAAGCCCTGCGGTATGTAGAGTTAATCCACCTTGATGCGAGGTTAAGTGGTAGCTAAGTCCCGCAAGTTCTGCAGGATAAAATTGCTCGCCTACGCTATCCATAAATAAATCTGTAAATAAGCGGGTGAGTGCCATATGCTTTACATCTTTTACGGCAAAATCAGAATCCATGGCCAAATAAAAATGGCCTTTAGCAACACGAAATGTGTTGTCTTGTTTAAACCAAAAATCAAAACCGGGTTCTTTTACTAATAACTCGGGTTTTGTTTGTGGTTTTATGACATCAAATAACACCACTTCTTTTGTTAAATAAGGATTAGCGGTAGGCAGCAGCATTTCGCTCAGCGGTTTATTTATCTCGCTAAGTGCATCAAGCCAACTAGGTGAAATATGTTCTACTTTATATGGTGTGTTGTACCATGCGGTTTTATGTTCAGGCTCTACATCTGGATGTATAAGTACGATGCGCATATTATGTGGCGTTAACCACTGCATGGCCATTTCGTGGGTCGCTTTTTTAAAGCCTTCCATTAAATAGTCGCCTTGCACGTAGTTTGCTTCATCGTAATGCTGCATATTAATGCTTAAATTACTGACCCAATCAATCAAGCGTGACTTTTCTTGGTTATCGAATGCTATTTGTAATAGATTTTTTTTATCTTGATATAAACGCGGCAATTTTTCGGTGTTATCGTTAATTAAGCAAATGTATTCAAACACCATTTCAATAATGTCTTCGAAGTATTCAATACCTTCATCGGTAAGCGCTAAACTAATATTAAAGTCTTTAAAGTTGCTGCCGTTTATACCACCGCCAGCAGAAAGCGCGTTTATCCAGCCTTGCTCTTTTAAAATAGAATAAAGAGAACCCGCGCCTTCATAGCCAAGTAAATGGGCAATAAAACTCACTGTTTTGTGGCGATAAAAGTCGTCAATATTAGGCATAGCAAAACTTATGATAAGTTTTTGCATATGCTTATGCGGCTCAATATGAAGTATTTTTCCTATGTCTTGTTTGCGATAGAGGGGCTCACTGATCTCTGGCTTTTTGAGGTTTTTATTACCCTTAATTGCGCTAAAGTAAGTTTGTGCCCAGCTTTGTAGTGTGTCTAATGTTTCGTTTGCGCAAATAACTAAAGTCATCCACTGAGCTTGGTACTGACTATTAAAAAAGTCGCGAAGCTCATCACTAATACAGCGCTCTCTGTCAGCTAAGGTTTGTAGGTTTCCTACAGAAAATTTAGCAAATGGATGAGCAGGATTTACCGTTTCTTTATGGGCTTGATAAATACGGCGACCATCGTCTTTTATTTTTAGCTTAAACTCGGCTTCAATTGCGTTGCGTTCTTTTTCTGTTTCGGCTGAATTTAAAAGTGGCGCAATAAAAAAACGGCTAAATTGGGTAAGCGCCTGTTCAAATTCTTGGTTATTAATATCAAAAAAGTAACAGGTATGCTCAGTGCCAGTCCACGCATTAGTGTTCCCGCCAGCTTGCGAAACAAAATTATTAAAACTGCCTGAATCTGGGTATTGGTCTGTGCCTAAAAAAAGCATGTGCTCTAAAAAGTGTGCTAGACCTTGCCTATCAAGAGGATCGTCAAAATGCCCGGCGTTAACTGCCATTGATGCAGCCGCTTTTGTAGAATCTTTATCTTGCACTAATAGTACTTTTAGACCATTGTCCAGTGTAAAGGCGCGGTATGCTCTGTTATCATTGCGGCTGATATTCAAATGATGCTCCTGAAACTAAACGTTTACTTGTTAACAACAGATGATGGCTTCAGGAAAGCGAAATACAGCTTAAAGGTTTACCTGAATCTCATGAAAGAATTATTTAGAAATAAATAGATTTATGTTGTTAATATAGCTGACAAATGGGCAAACTGGCTACTGTTTTATATTCTTTAATCGGTTGATTTTTTATGAAAACAATCCTAATAATGCGCCACGGCGAAGCAACACCCATGCAGGCTGATGATGCAGGTAGAAATTTAACCCAAGCAGGGCACGATGAAGCTGAAAAAATGGGCCTTTGGCTCAGTAAAGCACATTGCCCTGATGCACTGTTAGTTAGTCCTTACATTCGTGCACAGCAAACAGCTGCAGGTGTGGCTAAAAATAACGTATTTAAATTTAGCGAAACCACGTCCGATATTATCCCCGAAGGCAATCCTCAAATTGCTGCTGACTATCTTGAAACGCTTATTGCTACTCATCCCCAATGCAACACATGGCTTATAGTGGCACACATGCCTATTGTAAGTTATTTAGTGGACCAATTAAGCCCTGGTAATATGCCAATTTTTAATACAGGTGCTGTTGCTGTTATTAGTTATGATGAGCAAACCCAGCGTAGTAGTTATATAAGTATAAATGCCCCAGAAAACCTTTAAATATAAATAATTGAGAAAAGTAATATGACGATAGAACGCTTACAAACAGGTGCGCGCATGAGCCGCATAGTAAAACACAACGGCACTGTGTATTTATGTGGGCAGGTATGCGCCGACGCGCAAAAAGGTATTAAAGAGCAAACTCAAACTATGCTTGATAAGGTAGAGGCGCTGCTTGATGAAGCTGGGAGTTCAAAAGAGCATATGCTTAGCGCGACTATTTATGTAAAGAGCATGGAATACTTTGTAGATATGAATGCAGTATGGGATGCATGGGTACCCGAGGGGTATGCACCAGCACGTGCCTGCGTGGAAGCTAAAATGGCACGTGATGCACTCCTTGTTGAAATTTCAGTAGTTGCAGCTTTAAAAGAATAATAGCTTTAATGAATTGCTCCCCCGTTGTACTCATCACAGGCTCTGGTCGAGGTATTGGCGCAGCTACCGCATTATATTTTGCAAAGCACGGTTATAATGTTTGCATTAATTATAAAGCAGATTTAGCTAGTGCGAAGCTAGTAGCTGATCAAGTAAGAAGCTTTGGCGTTAGAGCTCAAGTTATAAAAGCTGATGTATCGAAAGAGGCAGATGTTTTGGCGTTGTTTGATTTTATTGATAAAGAATTTAGCCAACTTGATGTATTAATAAATAACGCTGGTATTTTAAAACCACAAATGCCTTTGTTAGAAATGAGTGCTGAGCGCATAAACGAAGTTTTGACTACAAATATTACCAGTGCTTTTTTATGTAGCCGTGAGGCAATAAAGCGAATGGGAAATGGCGGTAGTATTGTTAATGTTTCATCGGGAGCTGCTAAAACGGGCTCTCCTAATGAGTACATTGATTATGCAGCATCTAAAGGTGCAATGGACACATTTACTATTGGGTTGGCTAAAGAGGTGGCAAGTAAAGGTATTCGTGTTAACTCGGTTAGACCAGGGCTTATTTACACTGATATGCATGGCGATGGTGGTGAAAAAAATCGAGTTGATCGGCTTAAAAGTAAACTGCCCCTTGGCAGAGGCGGTACACCCAAGGAAGTTGCTGCAGCAATTTACTTTTTAGCTTCAGAGCACGCTTCTTTTACAACGGGTAGCTTTGTTGATGTAGCCGGCGGTTTGTAAGCTAAAGTAATAAAGCTAGCCAAAATGTAAAGCTAATAACACTTAAGATAGTAGAAAGTACGACAGCCCCAGCAAGAGTAGCTTCATGCTGCTTTATTTGAGTCGCAATAAGATAAGCATTTACGCCAACAGGAGACGCACTTAAAAGTACCAATACATTAAGTATTTGCGTGTCTAGCTTAAATACATAGGTGCCTACTAATAAAACTAGCGCAGGCAATAAAAATATTTTTAAAATTGATGCTATTAACGCCGGTTGCCAATTTGCAGCTATTTTATAAAAAGCTAAATTTGCGCCAAGTACAAATAGCGCACAGGCAATTGCTGGTTTAGCTAATAGCTCTAAACTATTTGCTAAGTCGGTAAACAGTGTAACTCCTAAAATGTTTAATATAAGCCCGCACCCAATACTCAGTACTATTGGGTTTAACACCATACTTTTTCCAAAGTGCGACCACGAAAATTTATCGCTACTACCTTTAGCGCCTATTAAAAAAGTAAGTGCAAATAGCAATGTGCTATGAAAAGTAATGATCATAAATGCAATGGCTATCATCTCTTTGCCAAGCGAGGCAATAACAATAGGAATACCCACTAACACCATATTTGAATAGCTAGAAGCAAGTCCAAAGACGCCGTGTTGTTGGTGATTTTTTAAGTATTTTTTATTTAAATAAAAGCGGTCAATTAAAATACCCACCCCAAATACACTCAGAACAGGTATGTAAAAGCTCAAAAATGCAAAAAGGCTAATGCTTTGCTGTAAGTTAATTTGCGACATATTTAATAATAAAAAAGCTGGCAAACTAATATAAAAAGTAAACTTACTCAGGCCTGCGATATGCTGCTTGTCGAAAAATTTTAATCGGCAACAGCTATAACCAAGCGCAACAATAAAAATGAGCGGAAAAATAATTGAAAATATATGCACGTAGTTACATCCTAGTAATGGCTAAAGTTAGCGTCTAAATTCATCACTTTGCGGTAAATTAATTAAAATAAGTACAGCGCCTCTTCCACCATATTCGAGAGGGGCTTGGTGCATCGCTATTACGTCTGGGTGCTGTACTAAATACTGCGGTACTTTGTGCTTTAGTACACCGCCACCAATACCATGCACTACACATGCACAATAATAATGCTGCTTTTTACATTCGTGAATGAGTCCAGCGAGTTCATCTTTAGCAAGTTCTTTATTTAAGCCATGTAAATCTAGCGTCAAATCGGGTGCAAAGTCACCACGGCGAAGCTGTTTAGCTAGGAAAGTATCTTGGCCAGGTTTTACATATTTAACCGTGCCGTGGGTGTCTATATCTGGAATATAAACGTCTGAGAAGAAAAATTCAGATTGAGCCTGCTTTTTTTGCTGGGCAAATTGCTTAGCTTGTGACACCTTAGGCTTTGTATCAAAACGATGAGTATCTTGTTTAAATACTTTGGCGCCTGTGATCGTTTGACGAAATAAGCTGATGTCGTCATTGCTTAGGGACGAATGTGATGGAGTGTCTTTTTTCATAACTATTACCTAAACAAAAAAACGTAAAAACGCAGCGCAAAAGGCGGTACAATACTTAAATGAGGGGCAATTGTAATTTGCCCAGCGCAGATAGGCAATGCAATCGTCTTAAAGACTCAAAACAGTCAGTAAGCTAATACAGGTAAAAATATATGAGCGATTTACAAATAGAAGAAGCAACACTCGAAGAAGCCGTTGCAGAACTGTCAACTTTACATGACTGGTTACGTTGGACTACAAGCCAATTTGCAAGTAGTAGTATATTTTTTGGACACGGTACAGATAACGCATGGGATGAAGCTGTAAGCTTATTACTGCCTGCGCTTAGCTTGCCTGTTGATGCGCCAAAAGAATTAATGCACGCGCGTTTAACAAGCACAGAAAAAAATCGACTTGCGGGTCTTATTGCAGAACGTATTAACGACTGCACACCAGTACCTTACTTAACAAACATTGCATGGTTTGCGGGTATGCCGTTTTATGTGGATGAACGTGTACTTATACCTCGCTCACCATTTGCCGAGCTTATTAGTAACCGCTTTACGCCGTGGCTTGAAGAGCCACAATCGGTAAACCGTATATTAGATTTATGTACGGGTTCGGGTTGTATCGCAATTGCACTTGCGCAAGCTTTTGAGCAGGCACAAGTTGATGCGGTAGATATATCGTATGAAGCGCTTGAAGTGACAGACATTAACATTAACGATTACATGTTGAGTGATCGCGTGTTACCAATTCAGTCTGATGTATTTAGCGGTGTACCAGGTCAAAAATACGACCTAATAGTAGCAAACCCACCGTATGTTGATGCAGAAGATATGGCTGACTTACCACGCGAATTTCATCATGAGCCAGAGCTTGGACTTGCATCAGGTCACGATGGTTTAGATGTAACCCGTACTATATTGAGCGAAGCGAGTGAACATCTAACTGATAACGGTTTGTTATTTGTAGAAGTTGGTAACTCTATGGTACATATGGATGCACTGTATCCGGGCGCGTCGTTTGAATGGATTGAATTTGAACAAGGCGGCTTAGGTGTATTTGTAATTAGCAAAAAGCAGCTAGATGAGTATTTTGCAAAATAAGTAAAAAATGAATAGCCAAGCCCTGTGCTTGGCTATTGGTAGTCATTAGGAATGAGGAAAGTTAATGGCAGGTAATAGCATTGGGCAGTTATTTAAAGTGTCCACCTTTGGTGAGAGCCACGGCGTTGCATTAGGCGGCATTGTTGATGGTACTCCCGCAGGTCTTGAAATCACAGAGGCCGACTTACAAATTGATTTAGATCGCCGAAAACCAGGCCAAAGCCGTTATACAACGCAGCGCCGTGAAAGCGATCAAATAAAAATATTAGCAGGCGTTTTTGAAGGTAAAACCACAGGTACCAGCATTGGTTTATTGATTGAAAATACCGATCAACGCTCGCAAGATTACGGTAAAATTAAAGATGTATTTCGCCCAGGTCATGGCGATTACACGTATTGGCATAAGTACGGCTTGCGCGATTATCGCGGTGGCGGTCGTTCATCTGCTCGCGAAACCGCGATTCGCGTAGCGGCAGGTGCTATTGCTAAAAAATACTTAAAGCAATTTCATGGTATTGAAGTTAAAGCATGTTTAAGTCAGCTTGGCCCTATTAAGGCGGAAACGTTTGACTGGGATGAAGTGGAAAATAACTTATTTTTCTTCCCTGATGCAAGTAAGCTTGAAGCGCTTGACGAATATATGCGTGACCTTAAAAAGCAAGGTGACTCAGTTGGCGCTAAAGTAAAAGTAGTGGCAAGCAATGTACCTGTTGGTCTTGGTGAGCCAGTATTTGACCGCCTTGACGCCGAACTTGCACACTCATTAATGAGTATTAACGCAGTTAAAGGCGTTGAAATTGGTGATGGCTTTGACGTAGTTGAGCAAAAAGGCTCTGAGCATCGCGACGAGCTGACCCCTGAAGGTTTTACATCAAATCATGCAGGTGGCGTACTTGCGGGTATTTCGACAGGGCAAGATATTATTGCTTCTATTGCGCTTAAGCCAACGTCGAGTATTACTATTCCAGGTAATAGCATTAATACAAGCAACGAAGCGGTTGAGATGATCACTAAAGGTCGTCACGACCCGTGTGTAGGTATTCGTGCAATACCGATTGCAGAGGCAATGATGGCCATTACCTTAATGGACCACTTACTGCGTCAACGCGGACAAAATCCGCATGTAAATCATCAGCACGGGCCAATTAACGGCTCTGTTTAAGCGCCTTTAATTATAAAAAAACGCGGATTACCGCGTTTTTTTATGTCTGTAATTTAGTTAGGAGCCTTTCAGGAGTTGTTCAAGTAAGCACTATATACTGCAAGAAGGAGGGTAGTAATCATGAACGATAATATTAATGAACACTCACAAATAAAAGCCCAAGCTGCAATAGCCCGCTTAGAACGTTTCAGTAAGTTAACGGATAGCAGCATTGGTATTCCTTTTACTAAATTTAATATAGGTTTGGAGGCTGTGATTGGCTTAGTCCCTGTTATAGGTGATGCCGCAGGGCTAATTTTATCAAGCTATGTGCTTATAGAAGCGCAGCGTTTAGGTGTGAGTAAACGTATAAAGACTAAGATGATCATTAATATGCTCATAGATTTTGTGGGCGGCTTAGTGCCATTTTTTGGCGATATATTCGATGCGTTTTTTAAAGCTAACACGCGTAATACACAACTATTAAAAAAACATTTAAACAAGCAGTTAAGTGAGTAATTAATAGCTTTAAGTAACCGTTAGCAAAGAGACTTTAAACAAAATGTTGTTGGTTGTTTAATCACCTAGTAAGGTAGGAGCATCTATTCACTTTGGTATTTACAATATGCAATTATTCATCGGTAATAAAAACTACTCCAGCTGGTCATTACGCGCATGGTATTTAATGAGTAGGTTTGATGTTGAGTTTAGTGAAACCCAGCTGGTACTCGACACCCCTGATTTTTACAATGAACTAAAAAAGACCTTTGCTGTGCAAAAAGTTCCAGCGTTAATCGATGGTGATTTACAGGTTTGGGATTCACTAGCAATTTGTGAATATATTAACGATGCTTACTTATCGGGCGCTGCATGGCCAAAATATATTACCCAAAGAGCTAAAGCGCGTGCGCTAAGCGCTGAAATGCATTCAGGCTTTATGGCGCTGCGCAGCGAAATGCCAATGAATATAAGAGCTACCCGTAAAGTAGACCTATCGAGCGAAGCATTAAAAGACATAGCCCGTATAGACGAGATATTTGCACAGCAACAAGATGTGTTTCCAAATGAGTGGTTTTTTGGTGACTTTAGTATTGCTGATGCTATGTACGTACCTATTGTATTGCGTTTAAAAACATATCAAATTACGTTATCGCCAGAGGCGCAACAATATTGTGACTTTGCTATGCGTTGCCCAGTATTACAAGAATGGATCACTCAGGCATTAACCGAAACCGATATTGTAGAGTGTGATGAAGCAGGAACGCCTGTATAATTATTGTTTTTCATATGGCATGTTCTATGCCTTAAAATCATAAGTTTAAACTAGGCAGCTCATGTATCTAAATCACCCAAGGTATGGCAATAAACCGATAACTACCAATACCTCAGTGACAATAGAGACGATAGAGAATGCGCACTGGCGTTACTCGAGGCTTAAATACTTCCCTGATACGGTAATATTGGCAGATATAAAAAAGCAAAACTATGCCATTGACCCTCGGGCACTTTATGTTGATATTGAAGAGAAGTGCGAAAGTTGCTCTAAGGCATTTATTTTTTTTGCTCAAGAGCAGCAATATTGGTTTGAGGTACTTGATTTTTGGGTTGATTCACACTGTACACGTTGTTTTGAATGCCGTAAGCATGCCAGATATATACTAACTCTACGTAAACGGTACGATATGTTAACTAGCTTAGCCAATAAAACCTCAAGTGAAAAAACACAGCGTACAGAACTTGCCAATACGCTTTACTGTTTAGGTATTATTAAAAATACCAATAAAGTGAAAGATTAATCCGCTTATATTTTACTATCCCGCCTTATTTTTACTTTAGTTGTAAAAGCCCGTACAATTCGTCTCGTTTTTAGTGCGCTAATATGGCGCTGTAACCGAGACGAATTAATCAATTTTTATGCATCAAATAGCTGATCTAATTTCAATTTTTGAGCGCACTTTTTATCAAAGTCACAATACACGACTGATAAAAGGCGATTGTGAGCCTGTGTATTTACCAGCAACAGAGCAGGTGCCATATCACCAAGTTGTATTTGCGCATGGTTTTTATGCCAGTGCATTACATGAAATAGCACACTGGCTGGTGGCCGGTGATGCACGTCGGTTATTAGAAGATTACGGCTATTGGTACTGCCCTGATGGGCGCGACAAACAAAAACAAGCTGAGTTTGAAAAGGTAGAAGTAAAGCCCCAAGCCATCGAGTGGTTATTAAGCACCGCAGCAGGGTTTAATTTTAATGTGTCGGTGGATAACTTAAACGGCGAGCAAACATGTCGGTTTGATTTTCAGCAGCGCGTACATGCACGGGTATTATCGCTAATCGAAAATGGCTTTAACTCTCGTACAGAGTCACTTTTAAAAGCACTCTGTGATTTTTACAATACACCGTGGCCATTAACAGCGCAGCAATTTAATTGGCAACATCCAAAGGAGCTTTGTAATGGCGTT
Organism: Pseudoalteromonas sp. SR44-2; assembly: GCF_014163745.1. NCBI lineage: Bacteria > Pseudomonadati > Pseudomonadota > Gammaproteobacteria > Alteromonadales > Pseudoalteromonadaceae > Pseudoalteromonas > Pseudoalteromonas sp. SR44-2. The sequence goes on from NZ_JACJDW010000025.1 coordinate 62,471, forward strand.
TAAATTAGGCTTAATTGTAAACCCTGTAGCAGGTTTAGGTGGCACAGTTGCCTTAAAAGGCAGTGATGGCGCACACACAGCCGCTAAAGCAATTGAATTAGGTGCAGAGCCAAAAGCAAATAGCCGAACAAAAGCAGCGCTTGAGGTGCTATTACCTTATAAAGAACGCTTAACTATTTACACTGTTAACGGTGACATGGGTGAGCAAACAGCAAAAGCTTTGGGCTTTAATGTAGAGGTTGTATATAACACTGCAGCAATAACAACCCCAGATGACACAGAACAAGCCGCAAAAATACTTAAAAACTCTGGTGTTGATTTAGTCTTATTTGCCGGAGGCGACGGTACAGCACGTAACATTTGCCATGCGATAGAGGATACCATTCCCGTACTTGGTATTCCCGCAGGTTGTAAAATTCATTCTGGTGTTTACGCTATTACGCCAAAGGCTGCAGGGCGCGTAGTCGAAATGCTGGTTAAGGGTGAGTTAGTTACCTTAGCCGATGCAGATGTAATGGATATAGATGAAGATGCTTTCAGGCAAGGCACAGTAAAAGCCAAACGCTACGGCGAAATGCAAACACCTAGCGAAGTACGCTATATGCAAGCGGTTAAAAATGGCGGTAAAGAAACCGACGAACTCGTACTTGCCGACATTGCAGCGCATGTTGTATCGCAAATGGATGAAGACACATTTTATATTATGGGTAGCGGCTCAACGGTTGAAGCCATAATGGAAGAAATGGGGCTTGAAAATACGTTACTTGGTGTTGATTTAATAAAAGATCAAACCTTAGTTGCCCAAGATTTAACGGCTAAGCAATTGCTTGAGCTTACACATGATCAAAGTACTAAGTTAGTCATTACGCTCATTGGCGGGCAAGGGCATATATTTGGCCGTGGTAACCAGCAATTGAGTCCTTTGCTTATACGCGCAATTGGCAAAGAAAATATTATTGTAGTAGCAACAAAAACAAAACTACAAGCGCTTAATGGTCGCCCCCTTATTTGTGATACAGGCGATGGCGAATTAGATGATGAATTAACCGGTTATATTAAAGTAACCACCGGATTTAACGACCATATTATGTATGCAGTAGGGCACCAAAACCTTGAAAATACAGGTGCTTTGCAAAACCAGGAGATTAATAAATGAGTTTAGTGAACTATATCGATGCAGCCCAGCAGTACTTCGATGATTTAGTAATAAAAGCAACTGACGATGAGTTATTTGCTGGCGGCTATTTACGAGGTCATTTTGATCTTGCAGTTGGTTACGCCGAAGTAGAAAAGCTGACAATCAGTATAGATGAGCTAAACGAAACTGTAGAGCAAAGCTTAGTTAAAGCATATCGCAACGGCGAGCTTAACGAAGAAGACAAGGCATTAGTTGCACGCTTGTGGGATGAAGTTAAAGCCCTCGCTTAACCCTAAGTGGCAAAAAAACACGATTTGTTTATCACTATCGTGTTTTTTTGTGCCCAAAACTTTTAAAGCACATTCCCATGTTAATTTACTGTTTTGTTTTTATGCGATATTGTTACTAAAATAAATTTTAGGAACAATAAAAATGAATAATAATCAAGACGCTTTACCTTCAGGGGTTGTAGCGCGTTTTTTAAATTTTGTTGAGCGAGTAGGAAATAAGCTTCCAGATCCAGCCGTAATATTTCTATTTGCAATGTTATTAATTTGGTTTTTGTCGTGGTGGTTTTCAGGCGTGAGCTTTGATGCAATAGACCCACGTACCGGTGAAGCGATTATTATTAATAATATGCTGGCAAGTGATTCGCTCGCTACTTTTTTATCCTCTATGGTAAAAACCTTTACTGGCTTTGCTCCCTTAGGTGTCGTGTTAGTAGCTATGTTAGGTGTCGGTGTTGCAGAGCATTCGGGCTTTATTAATACCGGCCTTAAGTTAATGCTTAAAGTTACTCCTAAAAAGCTATTAACGCCTTCAATCATTTTAGTGGCTATTGTGAGCCATACCGCTACTGATGCAGGTTATGTATTAGTTATTCCACTTGCCGGTGTTATATTTTATGCTGCAGGACGCCATCCGCTTGCGGGTATTGCAGCTGCATTTGCAGGAGTCAGTGGTGGTTTTGGGGCTAACTTTATTCCATCGGGTATCGACCCATTACTACAAAGTTTTACCCAAAGTGCGGCGCAAATAATTAATCCTGCAATAACAATTAACCCGTTAAATAACTGGGCATTTGCTTCAGCATCTAGCTTATTTATTGTGGCATTAGGCTGGTACATTACCGATAAAATTATTGAACCACGTTTACAAAAAACAGCGATTGATGGTGCTAAAGAGGATTTACCTGTATTTGAAGATGCACGTAGTGATGAAAAACGGGCCTTTTATATAGCCAGTACCGTGATGATTGCAGGACTTGCGTTATTAGCATTTGTCTCTGCTCCAGACGATTCTGCAATGCGCAGTAGTGACGGATCCCTTACTAATTTTAGCTCTCCTTTAATGCAATCAATTGTGCCACTAATATTTTTACTTTTTTGGATTCCAGGCACTGTATATGGATTTACGGTAGGCACTTTTAAAACTTCAAAAGATATGATTGATGCTATGAGTAAAGCGATGAGCGGTATGGCATATTATATCGTCATGGCGTTTTTCTGTTCGCTATTTATTGCTGCATTTAGTAAATCAAATTTAGGTGCACTGCTCGCAATTGAAGGTGCGCAGTTATTAAAGGCGATGGAATTGCCAAGTGCAGTAACGGTTGTAGGCATTATCTTTTTAACTGGCTTTGTTAACTTGTTTGTAGGTTCAAGTTCAGCAAAATGGGCGTTACTTGGCCCCATTTTTGTACCGATGTTAATGCAACTTGGCATTTCGCCAGACTTAACTCAAGCCGCTTATCGTGTAGGTGACTCAAGCTCTAATATTATTACACCGTTAATGCCATACTTCCCATTAGTGGTGGTGTACTGTCAAAAGTATGTCAAAGGCACAGGTATAGGCACTTTAATTGCTATTATGCTACCGTACTCAATCGCCTTTATGATTGGCTGGAGTATCTTTTTGTTAGGTTACTGGGCACTTGGTATTCCACTAGGACTTGATGCCAGCTACGTGTATCCGGCAGTAGCGCCATAACAAAGAATAATCACTATAACAAAAGTAAAAGCCCCATCATGAACTGGTAGGGCTTTTTAGAACTTTAAATTAAGCATATTTATTTAATTGGATTAAATAATAACTCTCTTAGCTTGTGTAGTGGCATAGTTAATTTGGCCACCCATTAAGAAAGAAATGTTATGCTAATAAGCATACAAATTTGGGTGAAAAAATGACGAAATTAACACGCGCAACGTATTCTGCTGCAATCAAATTAGAA
>NZ_JACJDW010000026.1:0-60135 GCF_014163745.1 Pseudoalteromonas sp. SR44-2
TGCCGAACTCAGTAGTGAAACGAAACAGCGCCGATGATAGTGTAGCATTTGCTATGTGAAAGTAGGACATTACCAGGCTTCAAATTGTAGAGAGCCCGACTAGAAATAGTCGGGCTTTTTTACGTTTGCAGAAAAATAAAATGTGGTGGATTACTCACATATCGCATTATAATTTAGCTAATTTACATCCTACCAAACACTTATATTAAGCACTCAATCTTGGTGAACGAGATAAATTAAGAATCAGTTTGATCCTCTACTTAGTTGATAAGTATCTATATAAATATAGTTAAGCTCTATCTCAATAATCCTGAATGGAACAGTGTTAACTAGATACTTAATACTCTTATAGAACACATATATTGTGCCAACATGTAATTCATTGACTATAATCATTAATCCTAGGTCGCGGTAAAGAGCGCTACTTAAAATAATTAAATAATTGATTATCCGAACTGGTGAATTACTTCCTTGTTAGCATAATTAATCTTCATTGTACTTTGCATAATTCAACAAAGGATTTAATTTTCTCTGATGCGATATAAAATATCTTGGTGCTTACTTTTTACCACTATGCTTACTCATTTTTCAGCTTTTTCTAATGAGTTAGAATTTTCTGGTTATGCTCGAGTTATTGGTGGTTACTTAGACGAAAAAAATGTCGAATTTAAGGGATATGAAGACAGTATTAAATTTTCTCCATCTAGTTTAATTGGATTCCAAGGCGAGTATCAATTTGATGATAAGTGGTCTGCAACAGCCCAAGTTTTGCTAAGAAGCAATAACACAACAGCTTCTGATAACTCAGGGTTAGAGTGGTTATATTTAACATATAGGCCAACTGATAATATTCAGATAAAACTCGGAAAATTACGCACACCTTTTTTTACTATGAGTGACTTTTCGGATGTTGGTTTTGCGTACCCATGGATCAATCCACCTCAACAAGTTTATGATACTTATTTATTTAAAACATTTAATGGCATAGATGCTGTTTATAAATTTGGTGCAGAAAACTTTGATTTGAGCTTTGAAGGTTACTATGGTGAAGAGTCGGGTGATATAGGGATAGGCGCCTTAAGAACGGGCTTTGAAGTTGATAACCTTTTAGGGTTCATTGGTAAGATTAATATTGAAAACTTAGAATTTAGAGTTTCCCGTTATAATGGGAATATCAGGCTTGATATTGATGAGATAAGACAGCTAGAAAATGTTCTTAATAGCCTTAATTTTACAAAAAGTGCCAGCTCGGTAAAAACAAAAGGTAGAGCACATGCAGACCAATTTGGCGTAATTTACGACAATTTAGATTATTTTTTTAGAGGTGAATGGGTCCGCATTAAAACTGATTTAGGGATAGTGCCTATAATTCAGAGCTATTATTTAACTGCCGGTGTTAATCATGCTCCTTTTACTTACCACTTAACATTTGCAGATAGCGACGTAGAAACTCGTTCTGCTGAAAATGAAATTCCGTTAGGTATTAATAGCGACTTAGATCAACTTGCATATGGGTACAATCGTATTTTTGATGAATCTACGCCTGACTCAATTAAGAGTTGGACGGTTGGTGTACGCTGGGATGTGTTGCCAAACCTTGCCTTAAAAGCTGAGTTTTCAACCCTAGAAGGCGACGATGTAAAAGACTCGTTTTTCGTTACTCCTGATGACTCTGATTTTGATAAAAAAACTAATCTTTATCTTATTGGTTTGGATTGGGTGTTTTAATGATATTTTTTAAACCTATTAATAACATTAAAAAAATAATGATGCTCTTTGTATTCGCTAGTAGCCTATTTGGTTTTAGCATTTCAGTTTATGCAGAAAATACAAACCCCTCGAACGTCATTATTGTAGTAAATACCACAGATAAAAACTTATCTTTTAGTAAGCAACAAATTCGCCATATTTATATGGGCGGAGCTATGAGCAGACAATTTAAAGCAGTTAACCTTTTTGTCGGCAATCCGCTTAGAATAAATTTTAACACTAGGATGGTAGGTCTTACTGAATCTAGAATACAAGCTTATTGGGCCCAAATGCGATTCACGGGGCGCAGCAAGCCCCCTGTTGAATTTGAGTCTACAGAAGAGGTTATAGAGTACTTACTAACCGTTGAAGACTCAGTAGCTTACCTTCCAGCAGGAATTACTATACCTAAAGAGCTCACCATAATTGCACTAAATTAAAAGTAAGCCGCTTGCTTAGTAAAAAATCAATTGCACTGAGTTATTTTGAAGTTATTGTTAGTTCTTTAAATAATATTTTCGCTCGTTCAATTGTGTGTGGTAGTTGTGCAATGCACACTGGTTTTGCAAAGTAATAGCCCTGCATTTCATCACTACCATTTGATACTAGGTAGTTAGCTTGATCGTTTGTTTCAATTCCTTCGCTACATATTTTTAAACCAAGGCGTTGGCCTAAATCGAGTATTGCTTGTAATACTGCAGTGTCTTTTGCCGAGCTTGCATATTGATTTACAAACATTCGATCTATTTTTAATGTATCAATTTCAATTTTAGTAAGGTAACTCAATGAAGAGTAACCTGTGCCAAAGTCATCTAATGCAATTGAGCCTCCCATAACTTTTACTTGATTAAAAAATTGATTGGCGTTTTCAAAATTTTCTAAATAGCTTGATTCTGTTATTTCAAACTGAATATTTGAAATATCGACGCTATGTTCAAGTAGTTTACTTTTTACAGTATGAATGAAGTTATGATCTTTTAAGTCATGGCTTGAAAGATTCATGGAGACGAGTACATTATTCCCCATAAGTTGTTTTAGCATTTGCATATCTTTAAATACTTGTGTGATCACCCATTGAGTAATCGCTTTTATTTTACCTGCTTGTTCCGCTATAGGTATAAACTCACTAGGAGAAACAAAACCTAGCTCTTTGCTTTGCCATCTTATTAAGGCTTCTAAGCCCTGAGTTTCGCCTGTATTCGACATTTTAAGCTGATAAAATAACTCAAATTCATTTTGCGCTATTGCGTGAGATATTAAGTTAGCGACTTGCGCTTTTCGTTTGTTATCTTCAAGCATTTTATGGTGGAATATTGTATATGCGCCTTTGCCTTTTTCTTTTGATGTGTACATTGCAATATCGGCATTACTGATAAATGTATTTATATCAAATTCAGCTTCTTTGGCACTTGCAATACCAATACTAATACCCGCTGGTACGTCCCACTCATTTATAGTGAATGGCTCTTTCATACCCTCAATGATATTTTCGGCAATATCTATAACAATAGATTGCTCAGTGATATTAGGTAGCATAATTAAAAACTCATCACCGCCTAAGCGTGCAATTATGTCGTTACTACGCAGATAACTTTTCACTTTTTTAGCCACAGCTTGTAAAAGCATATCTCCGGTTTCATGGCCTAGGGTGTCGTTAACGCCTTTAAAACTATCAACATCAAAGAACATAATCGCAACGTCTCGGTCGTTACTTTTACTCCTAGCTAGTTCGAGTTTGAGTAGGTCCATAAAAAACATGCGATTAGGTAAACCTGTTAATATATCGTAATTGGCGAGGCGCTCCATTGAATGCGTTTGTACTAAAAGTTGTGCGGTGTGTTTATGATTGGTTTGAACTTGGGAGTCAATTGTTTGTAGTAATGCATTAATGTCGTTACCAAGTTGAGATACTTCATCATGACCAGTGACTTGGTATTGAAGCTTATAATTTGTTGATTTTTCAACTTTCTGTGTGAACTTCGAGAGCGCTAAAAGTGGGCTTAATAAACGCTGATATATCCAAAATGAAATAATAATGGTGAGTGCAATAATTAAAACAACAAATGGAGCTGCACTATAAAAAAGGCTAATTTTACTTTCATTCAGTGGCTTTTTAAAGTCTTGCACAATGAGCAAATATCCAATAGGAAATTGCTCCTCCCCAATTGCCTTTAAGGCCACTAGTCCTTCATTGGTTATTGTAACCGCATAAGGTAAATTTTTTGGTTGAATACTTATAAGTTCAGGCTTAAAGCTCTCAAGCTCTAAATAGTTGGGGTGGACATACGATTGGATTAATTGCCAGTCAGCGTCAAATACATTAACAAACTTAATGTGTTCGTACCGATCAAAACCGAGCAATTCTGTGGTTATAGAGAACAAATCAACTTGCTCAGACATAACACGTAATAAGCTATCGGAAATATTTGAAGACATTGCATCTAAATTTTGTTTAACAGATTGGCGATATAAATCTTCGTGTTCATTAATCGCGAGGAAAAAAACTAAATTTGCGCTAAATATAATTAAAACCGTTGTTATTATAATAAATTTATATCGAATACTATGAAGCATCAAATTTAACCCTTAACCGTCATTTAATTATGTTTTAGTTATTATTGTGTAATCAGGCAATCCATAATTACAAAAAAGCTACTTATTACGCCCTTTGTAGCACTAAAAGCCTAACATTGAGAATGCTTTTAAATTCATATACTAAATATAGCTGTTTATTTAATTTTGTACTGACTTACTTTGTTGCAATTACATTCTTGGTTTAATAAGTGACCTGTGTAAAACTACCTTAGTTAATTTAGTAAATCAGGTGACATGAATGTCGAATATTAAAGCTTGGAAACTTATAAGCCTGTTTTGTTTGTTCGCAGTGCTTATGGGTTGTCAATCTAAAGAAGAGCAGCTGCAACAAACAATTCAAGAGTCTATTAAAAAAGCAGATACAGAGCTGTCACAGCTTGGTACTGCGCTTGATAATGGGAATGTGCGCAATGCTGTATTACTTAAAGAATATGGCGAGCTCCTTAAAAAACAACAACCAGAGCTTACAAAAGTTGTTGATGTAATTACCCTTGATGCAACGCGCCAAGGTGCACTTTATAGTGGTTTAACACAGCGACTTAAAGATATTAAAGGAACTTACTTAATTCCTCCTTACGAAGATACGTTGCATAGCATTGATTTGTTGCGTGATGCGTCTAAACCTACGCTATTTTCTGATGCGTTAACCGATCCTATTAATATGCTAGCTGATATGTCCAAAGGCACTTTAGCGCGTGTAGGTGCAATTAGTAAGCAAGCTGAAGGTGAGGGTGTTGGTAACCAAATGGTAGGTAACCCTAACTATGGTAACTGGCAAACAAATAGTAATGGTATTAGCTTTTGGCAATGGTACGGCATGTACCGTATTTTAGGCGATGTATTTGACCGTGTTGAATATGGTAGTTGGAGCAAACGCCGAAAGTATAGTTATTACAATGACTATGGCCGTTCGCGTTATTCAAGCCCTAAACAAATTAAAACCCAAAGCGCGCTAGAAACACGCACGCGCCAAACATACCAACGCCAAGGTAAGCAGTTTACAAGCCCTTATGCGAGTAAAAAAACAGGTGCATCCGGTTTAAGCCGTAGTAGTTATACGCCACCAAAAAGCCGCAGTAGTTATTCTCGTTCGAGCAGTTATAGCAATAGCTCAGGATCGGTGCGTGATAGCGGTAGCAGAACCTCTCGTGGCGTGAGCCGTGGTAAGTAAAAGAATAAAGTTGGAGTTAGAATAATATGTATGAATTTAATGGAATAACTATGTGGTCGCTACAAGCATTGGCGATTGATTTTGCAATTATTGTTTTATTATTTGTAAGCCTTAAATATATAAAAGGTTGGGTTTCAAACTTACACGCAAATGATGAAATAACAGAGCGTGATAACTTTGCTTTTGGTATTAGCTTTGCCGCTGGTTTAGTGGCACTGGCGATTGTATTAACAGGTGTAAGTAGTGGTGCTTTTGCTGCAACATTGCAACAAGAAGCACTGCAAATGTTAGCTTACGGCGCATTAGCAATTGTACTTATTAAGTTGGGGCACTTTTTTCAAGATAAAGTAGCGCTTCGTAAAGTAAGCCTGCACGACGAAATAGTTAAAGGTAACGTTACAGCTTCAATAATTGATTTTGGTCATGTTGTTAGTGTTGCAATAGTTATTCGCTCAGCACTTTTATGGGTGGCTACTGATGGCTGGCATGGTCTTCCAATTGTAATTGCTGCCTTTATTATAGGTAGTGTTGTATTACTACTTGTTAGCCAGTACCGAGTGCAGTTATTTAAGCGTACAAACAAAAGTGGCGACTGCCTACAACAAGCAATTGTTGATGGTAACTTAGCTGTGGGTATTCGTTACGCTGGATTTTTAATAGGTAGTGCATTAGCTATTACAGCTGCAACGGGTGTTGCGCCATACGCTGCTGATAACATTAATGCGAGTTTACTATACTGGGCTATTAGCGCTGTTGTGAGCCTTGTCGCATTTATTATTTTGCACTTAGTGACAATTAAAATAATTTTATCTGGTTGCGATATTTCCGATGAAGTTAATCGTCAAAAAAATGTAGGTGTAGCAGCTATTTCTGCAGCAGTATCATTTGCTGTAGGTATCACTATGGCAACCTTACTAGGCGCATAATCAGTGTCATCAACCAACACTCCCCCAAGTAAGTCTCGCTTACTTGGGCACGATATATTACTAATTACTGTTATGGCCGTGCTTGCTGGGTGCGGCCTTATTTATGAATACTTACTGTCTCATTATGCGGGGCGTGTACTTGGCTCAGTAGAAAGTGCTATTTACGCCATGATCGGTACTATGATTGTAGCAATGGGCTTAGGCGCTTTTTTAGCGCGTTGGTTTAAAGATGCATTTACCGCTTTTGCTTGGCTAGAAAGCATTATTGCTTTGGTTGGCATGGGCTGCATTTTAGCGATAGCGGGTGTAATAGCTGTAAGTTATTCTCTTCCTCATTTATTTTCGAGCATTTTTAATTTACCCCCAGATGTTGTACTTAATGGTTACGTATTTCAAAAGCTACAAGAGTGGTCACGTTTTCTACCTTATGTTTTTGGTTTAATACTGGGCTTATTTATTGGTATGGAAATACCGCTTATAGCGCGCATTCGTCAGCACGTTTATGGTCGTTTTTTAGAAAACAACGCAGGGACTATTTATGGTGCCGATTATATTGGTGCTGGTATTGGTGCCGCCATTTGGGTAAGTATCATGCTCTCAATGCCTATAATGCAAGCTGCGGCGTGGACGGCGTTATTTAATATCATCGCAGGGCTCGCTTTTTTATGGCGTTACCATGCCCATGTGCGCTTTGCTAAGGCACTTTTAGTTTGCCATATAGTACTGCTGGCATTGTTTGGCTTTATTTTAGTATTTGGCAGTAGCTGGATGAACAGTCTAAGTAATGTTTTATACAAAGATAAAGTAATTTATTCGCAAGCAACTAAATACCAACACGTAGTTTTAACCGAAAGATTAAGCAAAAACCAACCTCAGCCAATCACCGATTTATATTTAAATGGGCGTTTACAGTTCTCAAGTATTGATGAGCAAATATATCATTCAATGCTGGTTTACCCTGCAATGCTTGCCTCTAACAGACACGACCGTGTATTAATAATTGGTGGTGGTGACGGGTTAGCGCTTAGAGATGTTTTAAAATGGCCTGTGAGTGAAGTAACGCTAATAGATTTAGACGCGCAGCTTCTCAATTTATTTGGTCATAAAGACGGTGACTTTACCCCGCCAGAGCACATCAATAAGCGATTACTACAGCTAAACAATAAATCGATGCAAGACTCGCGAGCCAACATAATTGTGGGTGATGCATTTTTAGAAGTTGAAAAGCTGCTTGATCAATCTAAGCAGTTCGACACTATCTTAATTGATTTACCGGACCCAAATCACCCTGATCTAAATAAAATGTACAGTGACTACTTTTATAATCATGTACGTCAGTTATTAGCACCCGATGGCGCAATGGCGGTTCAATCAACTTCACCTTACCACGCTAAAAAAGCGTTTTTAAGCATTGCTAAAACAGTTAAAGCCGCAGGGTTTGAGTATGTTGAGCAGTATCAGCAAAACATACCTTCGTTTGGGCAGTGGGGCTGGACTATAGCCACTAAAATGGGTCAGTCGGCCAGTGGCCGTATTAATGATGCGACGGCTATGCCTGTGCCATCAAGGTGGATTAGTAAAGAATATTTATTGGCAAGCTTTGTATTTCCTAACCACTACTTTGAACAAGTTAAAAGTATTGAGGTCAATAGGTTAGGATCTGGTCAGTTGTATGATTACTACCGAACTGCATGGCAAATCGAAAGCGAATTGTATAAAAACTAACAAAACATGGTTGACATAATATGTCGGCCGTGAGAATCTTAACTCAGACATAATATGTCAAACGACAAAAGGCAGAGACATGGAATTAAATGAACTTTCAATAAAATTAGCTTCTTTTGAAACTGAAGGCGCTAACTTTGAGTCTTTCTTGATTGCCAACCCAGGCGAGCAAGATGTTTTACAAGTCATTGTTGATGGAAATGATGAACTTCCAATTTTTGTTACACAAACGCAAGAGCAGTTGTTATGTATTAGCTACTTGTTTGACGAAGATGAAGTTAAGAGTGAATTACGCAACGAGTTAAACGAAACATTACTACGTTTAAACGTGCCAATTCCACTGAGTGCATTTGCTAAAATCGATAACAAATACGCGATTTTTGGTGCACTGTCGGTAAATTCATCATTAGATGACGTTACCCACGAACTAGTGACATTAGCCGATAACGCTATCGATGCACTAGAAGCCGTGACCTTGTATTTAAACGATTAATAGCCAGTTAGTGGAGTTAAGATTATGAGTATTTTAAAAAAATTATTTACAGCAGTACGTGGCGGCGCTCGTGAAGCAGGCGAAGCAATTGTAGACAAAAATGGCATCCGTATTTTTGAGCAAGAAATTGCAGACGCGCAAAATGCACTTCACCGTGCTAAAAAAAGCCTTACTGAAGTAATGGCTAAAGAAATGCAAACTAAGCGTAAAATTAGCGCTGTAGATGCATCAATCGCGGAACACGAAGCGTATGCAGGCCAAGCTCTTGAAAAGGGCAACGAGGCGCTGGCATTAGAAATTGCAGAAAAAATTGGTGACTTTGAAGCTGAAAAAGCCGAAAACGAGCAAGTATTATCTGGTTTTAGTAACCATATTGTTGCGCTTAAGCAGCAAGTTAAAGATGCTGAAAAATCGATTAAAGAGAATCAGCGCCAGCTTACAATGGTTAAAACCACAGAAAGCGTACAGCAAGCAACAATGGCTGTTAACAGCACGCTTAATACAAACAGCTCGTCTATGACATCGGCTCGTCAATCGCTTGAACGCATTAAACAGCGTCAACAAGATCGTAGCGACCAGCTAGGTGCTGCAAAGCAACTTGAGTCAGACGTAAATGGCGATGATTTAAAAGCAAAAATGGCTGAAGCAGGCATTGGCGACACAAGTCCAAAAAGCGCTGATATTTTAGCTCGCATCAAAGCGAAGCAAAATAGCTAACCATTACGTTTATACTTTAAAAAGGTAACCGAGTTTTGCTCAGTTACCTTTTTTGCTTAGAGGGCAGCCTTTCTATGTTTAATTTTTTCAAATCTAAAAAAGAGCCAGAGCGTCAGCTTAATCATCCAAGCGAGCTTAAAAAAGGCGACATGTTTAGTGTTATCGACTCATTTGCTTATCCGTCATGGTTAAAAGGTGAAACGCTACGTGTTACTGATATTCAGACTTACCAATATCAGCACAGTAGCGATACTGAATTTGTACTCGAGACAAATAGCGGGCAAGTTGTATTTTTACAAATTGAGCAAGATGACGGCGAAGAGTGGGCTAACTTTTCTATTAAAATTCAGCGCAACGAAGTTGAAGAGATATTTGGCCTTGATGAGTTTGCGCGTATTTTTGATGAAGAGTCGTTAACCCACATTACAGTGCAAAATACACCAGAGCGCTTTATGCAGTTTTTAGCTAAAAGCTATCAACAAAGCGAGTCGCCTTACGTGTGTTATTTCCATAATAAAGATTACCGTAACCAAACATTGGCTCGCTATGAGCAAGAAGGTGGTGAACCATGTGAAATGATTTGCTTAGCATCAGATAATGAAGGCTTTGGTTTAAATATCGAAATTTGGGATGGCGGCGAAACCGAAGTATCGCTAACACTGACGCGCCCAATGTCAGACATTGTAGACTTGTTTCCCGGAGATGCTAAGTGAGTGATGCTAAAGACAAGTGGTTGCGTCAGGAACAAGCTGTACGTGCCACACAAATGGCATTTGATCTAAGCAGTGAAGTTCAAAAGCTGATAAAAAAGCAAGCTATTGACCAAGAGTTAACTCCATCAGATATGATCCGTAAAATACTTGGCTTAGATGTAAAATCTAAAAAAACGCGTCAACGTTTATCTTTTAATTTAAATGATGACGAGATTGCGCAACTAGCCAGTCGCTTTGATGTCCCAAGTGATGATAAGCGAGCCGTAAAACAACAAGTAGCTGACTTACTAATTGCTCACACTAAAAAAACTAAGTAGTTGCACTAGATTATTATGAATATTACTCTAATTGCTTATCTACTTATTTTTGCGTTGTTTGGTACTGCGGCGAGTTATTTTGTACGCTTTATTTATGCATATTGGGTGCTTAAAACAATGCCCATGAAGTACATTATAAAAGCGGGTATTTGCGTAGTGCTGGTTGTTGTAATTTCAGCGTTAATTCCGTATTTAGGTTAACGCTGAGATTAAATTATACGCGACCATTTTTATTTTATATCAAACGACTGGCATTGGTGATTAATACACAGCGACTGCACTTCAAGTACTGGTGAACAATCGGTTAAGCCTTGTGCTTTATTTTGTATTTTTTCTTGTTTTGTTATTTGTTGAGCAAGCTGTTCTGCTTCTTCTTGAGATGTGTTCAGCGTTGAATAAACAGCATACTTACTCGGTCCGCCGCATGCGCGGGCGCCCACTTCAAGTACTTTGCACTGAAAACTTGCGGTGCAGCTGTTATTACTCACCATGTTACTAAGATCATAGTTTAAGTCAGACAAGTTTTTACTTTGCTCATTTGACGTCACAGTACTAGCACAACCACTTAGTAATAAAATGCTGCTAGCAATGCTTAAAATTGATAGTTTAATTGCCGATGGTAAACAACTCATAACGTTATCCTTAAAATGCACTTACCGCTGAACCTTCAAGTTTAACACATTTATTTTCAACACACTGCGTGCTTGGCGTTGTTAAATGCTGACAAATGCTCATCATCCCTTTTTGTGAATTATAACTACTTTCAAGCTTAGTAATTTTATCGCTAAGGGCTGCTACTTGTTTTTCAGACGCTGATTTTGTTGAGTACACAATAAAGCTGCTTGGCCCACCACATGCGCGACTGCCTACTGCACTTATTCTGCATTGAGTGCTGGTATCACATTGCTTATCTGTAATTAGCGTATTTAATTCGGCTTTAGCTGTTTTTATATCGTCTATTGAAACGTTTTTTAAATCGTTTATTGAAACGCTTTCAGCAATTACATTATTTTTTGTATTTTCTTGTAATTGAGTGTTTTCTTTTAGCTTTTGCAGCCCTTGCTTTGGCGCTTCAGTTTCTGAGGTTATTGTTACTTGCTGCGTTTCAGTTGGCGTTTTATCTAAGCATGCAGTTAAACAAAGTGGTAAAAGTATGGCTAACAATGGGGTACGCATAACAAACCTTGATAGTGATGAAATATTCATCACTATCATACACGGTGCATTTTTTACGGCAATAAAAACTATATTATCAAGTAATTAAAGCCGTGAAAAATATTGTTTATTAAAGTCCGCCTTGCGTTAGTTTGGTAGGGTTAAGTAGCTTTTCGAGTTCACTGCGTGGTAAATCGGTTTCCAGCTCAGCTACATCAATAATTGGGCGAGCTTCTTTATAAGCCTGCTTTGCTATTTTTGCTGCTTTTTCATAACCGATCACCGGATTAAGCGCAGTTACCAAAATTGGATTTTTAGCGAGTGCTTTATCTATATTTGGCTGATTCACCTTAAAGCTGGCAATGGCTTTATCGCCCAGTGCTTGTGCGCTATTAGCAAGTAGCTCAATACTTTGTAAAATATTATGCGCAATAACAGGTAGCATAACGTTTAGCTCAAAGTTACCCGCTTGGCCTGCTACTGTAATGGTCGCGTCGTTACCGATTACTTGTGCGCTTACCATGGCTGCGGCTTCTGGTATTACTGGGTTTACCTTACCTGGCATAATAGATGAGCCCGGTTGAAGTGCTTCAAGCTCTATTTCACCAAGGCCCGCAAGTGGTCCTGAGTTCATCCAGCGTAGGTCGTTGGCTATTTTCATTTGTGCGACAGCGAGTACTTTTAATTGCCCCGAAAGCGCGACGATGGCGTCTTGTGAACCTATATTATAAAAAAAGTTACTACTGGGCGTAAATCTAATGCCTACATTGGCACTCAGATTTTCTGTAAATTTTGCTGCAAATTTAGGGTCGGCATTTATTCCTGTTCCAACGGCTGTACCGCCTTGTGCAAGTTCGCATACACGCTCTAAGCTATGTCTAATTCCTGCTGCGGCATGACTAACTTGTGACTGCCATGCACTTAGTGTTTGCTCAAACGTTACAGGCATTGCATCCATTAAATGCGTACGGCCCGTTTTAACTATATGGCCTACTTCAGCTTTTTTCTTTTCTAGGCTTTGCGATAAGTTTTCAAGCGAAGGAAGTAATTCATACACTACATTTATTGCGCTACTGAGTGCGATAGCAGTAGGGACTACATCGTTAGAACTTTGCCCCATATTTACATCATCATTAGGGTGAATGCTTTCACTGCCTATACGGCTAGCAAGCGTTGCAATAACTTCGTTGGCATTCATATTTGAGCTTGTGCCTGAACCAGTTTGAAAAATATCAACGGGGAAATGCTCAACATGCTCGCCATCAATAATACTTTGACAAGCTTGCTCAATAGCATCGGCTTTAGTTTTACTTAAATGACCAAGCTCGCAGTTACTTTGCGCAGCAGCTTGTTTTATATAAGCTAGTGCAGTGATAAATTGCTTTGGCATAGATAAGCCACTAATGGCAAAGTTATTAACTGCTCGTTGTGTTTGCGCCTGATAGAGCGCATCAGTAGGTACTTGTAGCTCGCCCATGCTGTCTGATTCTGTTCTAAAGTTGCTCATAAGTGTGCTCCTTAAAAAGGGTTGAATTCGTGACTAAGAATACGAGCTTCACGCTCAAGTATTAAAAATTGTGCAGTATTGTTATGCACTTTATAAAACCGTTTTAGTGCTAATAAAGGTTTGTATAACTGCTCTAAACATTGTTTACGAATAGCATTATGTATAAGAGGGTCGCACATTTTGTTCATAATTTCATGGTGTGTGCGTCTAAGATAAAACTCTTGAAGCAAGGGATTACGTTGTTGCTCAAATTTTTTGGCGACGTTAAGGGCGGTTTCTATGTAATCGGCAACGAGCATGGGTGCATGCAGGCCAGGTCTTAAGCAATGGCAAGAGAGTTCTTGATGGTAACGATGCTGGGCATAATTTGAAGACATAAAAAAACCGACTCAAGTTAACGATAATAGTTATCATTACATTTAATCGGTTTCAGTGTAAACAGTTATTATAAAAATTATTTGCGATACTAATTTGAGTTTTAATTGTAGCCAAGAATAAATATCTGATCTGTTTCATGTTTGGTCATCGCCTGTTGATTATGTTTAGGGTGCGAAAGTAAATCGATTACTGTAGCTCTCATATCAACGGCGTAACTATGATCGTCGGTGGTTTTTTCGGTTATAGCAATAGCTGCGTCTACAGCGGTATAAGGGGGTATATGCATAATTTTATCCTTTGAAATTTAATATAAGTTAAACCCTTTAGTGGGTTAGTTATATAAAAGCATATTACGTACCAATCATAATAAATTAGCTCAACCACATGATAGTTATAGTGTTTAAAAATTACCTTTTTTTCATCACGACAAAATAAGCTAAATTTGCTTTACTGTTGTGCATTAATCTACAATTTTGGTGCACAGTAATGACAAAGCCATTTTCACAAGCCTGTGAAAACAACAAAACCTCTATTTTAGAGCAATTAAAAGTTGTATTAAAAAATACTAAAACAGTACTCGAAGTTGGCTCAGGAACCGGCCAGCATAGTGTTTTTTTTGCAGAGCAATTACCACATTTACAATGGCATACAAGTGATCGCGCTATAAACCACGAAGGGATTAACTTATGGCACCGCGAAGCTAATTTAACTAATTTGCATGCACCTCTTGAGCTTGATTTAAATAATGAGTGGCCAGTAGATAAGGTTGACGCTATTTATACTGCAAACACATTTCATATTGTAAGTTGGCAATTAGTTGAGCGTTTTTTTGACGGTGTTAAACGCCACTTAAATAGCGACGGTATGTTGTGTATTTATGGGCCATTCAAGTACCAAGGTGAATTTACCAGCCCAAGTAATGATGACTTTAGTGCCTTTTTAAAAGAGCGCGATCCGTTAAGTGGAATAAGAGATTTTGAAGCAGTTGAACAACTAGCTAAGCAAGCAGGGCTTACGCTTATTAGCGATACAGCCATGCCTGCAAATAATCAGTTACTCGTTTTTAAACGGCAGTAATGAGCTACATTGCTCTTTATATATATCAATATGGCCGCGTTCACGCTTTAAGTAGTCGCTTATTGCATTACTGAAGTCGCCATCAACAATATGGTGAGCAGAGTAGGTAAGTACGGGTTCAAATCCGCGTGCTATTTTGTGCTCACCTTGTGCACCCGAATGAAAACAGCTGAGTTTATGCTTTATTGCAAACTCAATGCCTTGGTAATAACATAACTCAAAGTGAAGGGAATCTACTTCCTCACTTGCTCCCCAGTAGCGCCCATAAAGCGTATTTTTACCTACTAAACTAAGTGTTGCAGCAATCACGTTGTCGTCTTTTTTGGCCAGCATAATAACGAGAGTATTAGCCATTAAGGCATGTAAAAGCGTAAAAAACTCCATATTTAAATAGCCCAAATGACCAGAGCGCTTTAAGTAGGTACGCTGATAAAACTCACAAAACAATTGCATTATCTCGGGCGTAATTTGCGTTCCTTGCAGCCATTCAATATCAATATTTTGTTGCGCTATTTTAGCTCGCTCTTTTTTAAGTGATTTACGTTTTCGTGAGTTAAGTATTTGCAAAAAATCGTCAAAGGTTTCAAAACCTTTATTAAACCACTGAAATTGCACACCCACTCTTAGCATGGCGTGTTGCTCAGTTAATGATGTTGCTTGAGCTTGATCGCAAAAGTTAACATGCCACCCCGACCACCTTTGCTCAGCACTGTGTAAGCTAAGTTGCTCTGTAATGTACTGATACACCGCATTAGGGTTAGCGTGCTCGATAGCAATACGCTTGCCTTCAATAGGGCTAAAAGGAATGCCAGATAGCCACTTGGGATAATATTCTAAACCGTGTTTTTCGTATGCCTCAGCCCATGCCCAGTCAAATACATACTCGCCGTATGAATGACTTTTTAAATACCCGGGTGCAAGTGCAACGAGCGTATCACTTTCAAAAATAGCGAGGTGATGGGGCTGCCAACCGCTTTTTTGTGTTACACATTGGCTTTGTTCAAGGGCATATAAAAAAGCATGTTGAGTAAATGGTTCATCACCAAATAAACGTTGCCACTGCGCCTGATCAATCTCATTAATACTGCTAAACCATTGGTGCGAAAACGTTCCCATGACTACTTACCTTGTAGTTGTTCTAAGCTGTTCTACGTTTTTAATAAACGTACTAATTTGCTTTTTAAGCTCGGTAAAATGAGGATTATAAGTTAAGCGTTGTAAGGCCGGATAGTGTTTTAAGTTGGCGCTTGTACGCTCTCCTAGTTGTGGGTTTTTTGTTGTTTTACATGTTTTGTACAGGGACTCGTCGTTAATAAAGCTGCCACAATTACGATAGGTTGCGTTAATTCCATAATGTGGATTTTGCGGTGAGTTAACAACAGCAATATGCGACATACCATGAACTTTTTTACACTGAGGCGTTGTGCACTGCGGATTATTTACTGTGTAGTCACTAGCAAAGTCTGGCGGTAAAATATCAGTGCTTCCATAAAGTACTAAAGTATCGAGCGGCTTATATTTTACTGAATTATCTTTGTGTAATGCACTTAATAATTTTAGCGTGGCACGCGTATCTATCGTGGTATCAATATCGCTAAGTACACTAAAAATAGGTAATTTAAGTGCAGAGCGTTTGTTTAAGCTACTTACGCTTGCAAGTGACATAGCATAGTACGACGCGGCAGCTGCATTTAAAGGAAATGATTCATACTTAGCAAAGTCTACATCGGCGTCTTTATCTATCCAATTAACAAAGGGTATGGCATCAATCCACTTTGCTATCCAGCCGTACTTATTATGTGGCTCGGAGCCTGGCGAATAAAGCATAAGCGCTTTAATTTTGGGTGAAACAGTGTGCTTGGTTGCGTAATCAATAAGTAACGCTGCACCGGTAGAGTAACCTGCGAGTATCACCTCATCAAAGTCTTGCACCGAGCGTTTAATACCGTATTTTATTGCCTGTTGCCATTGGCTAACCTCTACATTGAGCAATGCACTTGCGGCGCTTCCATGTCCTGGTAATAAAATAGTACGCACAGTATAGCCTTGTTGATAATACACTTGTGCTAAATCGTGATACGTAAAGGGTGAGTCAGTTAGCCCGTGAATTAATAGTGCAACTTTATTGCTGTTTGGATGCGTAAGCTCAAAAGGGGCGATAAGATCTGCAATAGTAGGGTCAGGTTTTCGCGTACCTAGTGTTACTAATTGCTGGTACGTTTGTGTAATAACAGGGCATGGCATATCTGCACGTGGATTGGTTTTATTTATATGTTTATATGCAAAATCTAAGTAATCGTTAAATGGTAAAAGGGCGTGGTAATTAAAGCGCTGGTGGTTGTGCTCTTTTTCAAAGCGTAATAAGCCTTGTTGCTTACTTTTTGTTATAAATTTAAAGTCGCTCGCTTGCGATATACAGTTTTGAGCGACAGCAATATGCGAAAAAACACTTAAAACAAAACCAACTCTTAAAACTATTCTTAAAATTAAACCACTATTGTTCATTAACTTCTGCATATTGGACAAGACACTCGGTTAGCTTAATGAGTTCAAGCGGTTTTGCAAGGTGCTGGTTAAATCCAACGGCTTGTGCATGTGCTTTATCCTCTGGCATAACGTCGGCAGTTAAAGCAATAATCGGGAGCTCTTGTTCAGTTTTAAACTGGCGGATCAGTGCCGTTGCTCTATAGCCATCCATTACAGGCATTTGGCAATCCATAAGCACTAAGTCAAAATGCTGTTTTTTCACTATATCGACCGCCAACTCACCGTTTTCTACCATATACGGCACAATCCCTAACGAGCCAAGCATCGCTTTAATAACCATTTGATTTACTGGGTTGTCTTCTGCGACCAAAATGTCTAGCGAAGTAATATTAGTATTATCAAATGTAATAACATGCTCTTTTTTAGGCTCGGTTGTTTCTAATCGCATTGAAAATGTAAAAGTAGAGCCTTTATTTACTTCACTTTTAAGTGTTATATCAGCTCCCATTAATTGGCTTAACTCTTTCGCTATGGTTAAGCCAAGGCCTGTACCACCAAACTGCCTTGAGGTAGAACTATCCGCTTGGGTAAATGCGTTAAATAATTTTTTATGTTGGCTTGGTTTTATACCTATGCCGGTATCACTAACGGTTATAACTAGCTGTACTTTATTGGCGGCAGTAAACTCTGTTTCTATGTTTAAAGTAACGCTGCCTTGGCTTGTAAATTTAATCGCGTTACTACATAAATTAAGTAATATTTGCTCAATTCGCATAGGATCACCAATAAACCAGGTATCAACAGGTAGCTTTGAATTAACTTGCCATTTAATACCTTTGTTAACGGCGCTTTGCTCAAACATGTTGTTTATACGTGTTATTAAAGCACCTAAGTTGAATGCAATAGATTCAATAACTAACTTTTGGGATTCTATTTTTGATATATCAAGAATGTCATTAATTAAGTTTAATAAGCTTTTAGATGCTGAGTTTATTTTATCTAAATAGCCAATGAGTGTATTTGCATTGTCTGTTTCTCTAGCAAGTGAAGAAAAACCAATAACGGCGTTTAATGGTGTTCGTATTTCGTGGCTCATATTCGCTAAAAATTGGCTTTTAGCCTGATTAGCTAAATCGGACTGCTTCTTTGCTTGTGCGAGTGAGTGAGTACGCTCTGCAACTTGACGTGTAAGTGCGATTTGTTGCTGATTAAACAGCAGTAAAACCATTAAAATTAAAGAACATACGGCAACTTGAAGTATGAGTAATAATAAAGTTAGTTGACTATTATGTTGTGTTAAAAAGCTTTCTTTAAGGGCTAGTTTTACAATCCATTTTTGCCCTGCAAAGTCCACATCAAACGACATTAAGCGGCTGCCTTTAGCTTGCTGAACATTTTGAGAGTAATTACTATAAAACGGCGGAGTGTTTGTATCTTCGTATATACCAATCGAAAACATATCAGACTGTTCTTTAGAAATTGCCTGCTCAATAATACTACGCACTAAAAATACACCAGTGGCATAGCCTTTAATTGTTTTTTCATCACTATGCTGGGAGTACACAGGGGCAAATAATAAATAGGCTGGTTTAGGTTGTTTGGTTTGCACCAATTGAATTATTTTAGTTCCTACTGGCATGTACTTTATAGCGGGGTTAAGCAGAGAGCTTTTCCGATCAGGGTTTGAAAATACATTAAAGCCAATAGCTTTTTGATTACCATTAAAAGGAGCTATGTATTTTACTATAACAAGGGGATCGCTAGTTTCAAGAGGTTCGCCAACTACATCAATATCTAAATGATAAATGTTTGATATTTCCCGGGCAAAGACGTCGCGTTGATCTTGAGGTATTTTTGCGTTCCACGATAAGGCGTTAATAAATGCGTGCTGAGTTAGTAACTGGCTAGCATAAGAATAAAAATCTTGCTGGCTTAGCATGGGAGATGACTGTACCTGACTTGCTAGGCTCTGCACTGCAATAATACTACGATTTGTATATCTATAAAGGCTGTTTTCTATAACGTGGACTTCACGTTCAGCAATTTTAATAGTGTTTATACGATTTTCTTGATCGTATAACTGCGTTGTTACCGCGACTGATAAAAATAAAATAGAGCATACTGCAATTGTCGGAAACGCCGATATATTATGTTGATTAGACTTTTGTGGTAATAAAGAAAGTAAAAGCGGAGTCGCAATTAATACTCCTAATGTATCACCAAGCCACCAGTAAATAACATTCTTCCAATGATTATCAACACTGTAAACCGAGTTGAATTGGCTTAAGGCAAATACGCCAAAGTTAGCCGAAATTAAGCTGACCAATATTGCTATGACAAGGATAAAGTAAATTATATTCTTGCGCTTTTTAAAGCGCAGCGGGTGCCCAAGCCAATACTTTAAAAGAGCTGCGCCGACCATTGCCTGTATAACAACACCAAAGGCGATATACATAGCCTCGTTAAATGAGTTACCGACCAGGACTAGCTCATGAGCAGAACTGTCAAAAATATTAAGGTTAAAGGCAATTGCAGCTACAAATAAAGGCGGGATAAAGCGCCACCACCAAATATAACAACCGACTAGTGCTATGCCGGCAGGTAACCAAATTGGAATTATTTGCGAGTTAAAAGCAAGTTTAGTGAGTGCTATGCCGACTAAAAAATATGCTAAAGCAAACATGATGTAAAAAATAATGGAATGATTTTTAGAGTTAAAATTTTTCACATAAGGTCCAAGCAATTATTATTGTCGTTTTGAAATATCAGTATAGCTAACAGTAAGTTATTTTGGTTATTTTTATAAAGGTAACTGTTTTTTGCTAAATGATTGTTTAAGCACAACTGTTGATTCTATATTTGCGATACAGCTTAAGCCACCTAGTTGATGTTTCACAAACGTTTCGTAGCTCTCAAGATCATGTGCAATGATTTTTAATAAATAATCATAGCTTCCTGATATTACACAACACTCTAATACATGTGGTAATTTTTCTACATGTTGCTCAAATTGCTCTGCAGCACTAACCGAGTTTTGGCTTAATCGTACAAACGCATATACCAATACATTAAGATTAAGTGCTTTGGGATTTATGGCGGCGTGGTAGCCGGTAATAATGTTTTCTTGCTCTAACTTTTTTATACGCCTTAAACAAGGTGTATCCGATAGGTTAATACTGCCAGCTAAATCTGAAACCGACATACGAGCTTGGCTTTGCAGTGCAATGAGTAATTGCTGGTCTTTTTTATCTAACATAGTTGTCGGCTTTTATTAATTATTTTTATATTTGTAGTGATTATTGCTAAGTATTGCAGTTTTTACTAATTTTTTTGGCGTTTTACCCTAATTGAACTCTGTTAGCATTTAACTATAAAAATAATAGAGCACACCAATGAACACACATACCGCTATTTTCGATCACTGGATACGAACAGAGTTTGTCACTTTAAATAGTGAATTAGAGCAGCTTTATTGGCAGCAAACCGATAAAGCAAATGTAGAAGGAATAGGTGAGGCCTTAAAGCAACAATTAGAAAAAGAAGGCAACGCATTAATTAGTAATTTATTAGCCGAGGGAAACACAGATCAAGGCTTTGATAGCGCTTTTGACTTACTCGGTAACGTAGGATTATTTATGGCAGCGTGTAGGCGCCATGAAATTACTGAGCCAAGCAGAGAAACCACTTCACCGCTAATTGAAGCCTCAGCGCTTGCTATGCATATAGGCGCATCCATTGGCGTAACCCCTCGTTTTGCTACCGCCCACTTAACTACTCATAACAAAGCACTTAACGGTATTTATAAACGATTTACCAATTTACCTGATGAAAAGCTATTTCTTGATTACAACACCCAAGGTATTTTGGCCTATAAACGTGCAAGTGATGCTTTATTAAAAATATTGCCGTTAGGTATCTCACACCCCCTGTGTGGTGAGTTATTAAAAGTAGCAAAACAAGCGCTTATAGATGTAATTGAGTCAAATAATGCACTTTATTCTGAGCTCGATGCAGATCGCTTTTTTAACTGCGTTCGCCCTTATTATAAACCGTACCGTGTAGGTAAAGAGGTTTACAGAGGTGCAAATGCTGGTGACTTTGCAGGTATTAACGTGATTGATATGTTACTAGGGCTTTGTAGCGCAAATGAACCTAGTTACTCGCAAATGCTGGTGGATAAGTTTTTATATATGATGCCAGAGGATCAACAAATCCTGCGAGAAGCCATGCGTATGCAAAGCTTTATGGATGACTTTTTACAAGCAGAGCCATATAAAAATACAGATTGGTTTAAAAGCCACGCAACGTTATTTATTCAAGTGTGTAAATTACATGGCGACACTGCAGTCGGTCATCATAATCAACTGGTTGAAAAGTTTATTGCTCAGCCCTCAAAAAATATGCAACAGCAGCATATGAGCAAGGTAACAGCAAGTGGTCCGCCGCTTCATGTGTTACTTGATTCGCTCGAAAAATTAAGAGATAGGCGAGCCAGTGCCAAACGCGATGACATAAAAACACGTTTTGACGATCTAAATACACTTAAAGAATGGGTTAAATAGCATGCTTAAAAATGATTTTTGTATGGCCGACGGCTGTTATTTATTAAACCACTCGGTAGGGCGTCCTCTTAAAAATACACAGCAATATTTAGCTCAGTACTACTTTTTACCATGGGAGAGCTCAAATAAAGAACCTTGGCAACAATGGCTGCCCGCAGTTGAGCAATTTACTACCACGCTTGGTAAGTTATTTAATGCGCCTAGTTCGCAGTTTTGTCCTCAGGTTAATTTATCAAGCGGCTTAACAAAGTTGCTTATGTCGCACCCTCGATTACAGCAAAAAGATTGTAAAGTGCTTATGGCGCAAAGTGATTTTCCGAGCATGGGTTTTGCAATGCAAAAAGCATTACCAGAGTGCGCGCAAATCATATTTATACCTGAGCACGAAAACCTAACAGATATTAGTGTTTGGCAGCGTTATATAACTTGTGATATCGATTTAGTTTTTATAAGCCATGTGTATTCAAATACAGGTGTACAGGCGCCTGTGTACGATATTGTAGCTATAAGTAAATTAACCAATAGTTTATCAATAGTTGATGTTGCTCAGTCAGCGGGTGTTATACCGCTTGATTTAAGCGTGCTCGATGCGGACTTTATGATTGGCTCGAGCGTTAAATGGTTATGTGGTGGCCCAGGTGCAGCTTATTTATGGGTTAACAAAAATCAAATAGAGTATTGTGAGCCTAAAGATGTGGGTTGGTTTTCGCATCAAAACCCATTTGAGTTCGATATTAATAATTTTGAATATAACAGCAGTGCGCTTAAGTTTTGGGGTGGCACTCCCTCTGTAGCGCCTTATATTATTGCCGCAAATAGTATTACCTACTTTGCAGAGCTAACAGCTCACAAGGTAAGGGTGCATAACTTAGCGATGCTTACGCTTATTCATGAGCAACTAGCTGAATATGTTGCATCACCTATGAGTGGTGATAAATGCAGCGGGACTGTTATTTTGTTTTTTAACAAGCAACAAGACCATGTACTTACAGAGCTTAATAAAGCGAAAGTCAGTGTAGATGCTCGCAAATTTGGAATACGAGTATCGCCACATGTTTATAATACTCAAGAAGACGTTGCGCAATTTATTTCTATAGTAAAACGAGCGCTTAAGGGTTTTGGCTAAGCTGCTGCTTTCTTTGCTTTAATGACTCTATTTTTTGCTGCGTTTGACTAATTGATGCGTCGTAGGCTTGTTTTAATGAATTTGTTTTAGTTGCGATAGCATCAGCAATAGACGAAGCGCCTAAACGATTGGCCTTATCTTGGGTCATATAATCTATTTGTTGTTTTTTAGCTGCGTATTCTTTTTGGCTTTGTTCAATAGATAGCTCAAGGCGCTTTATTTCACGCTCTATTTGCTGAACCTCTAAGTAGTCATCAACAGAGGTATCGGTGATACCTTTACCGGGCGTAGAGCTTTTATATGCTTCAATTACATTTATATCTTTTAGAGTAATAACTTGTGCATCTTTAGCGCAAGGCGTTTGGCTAAAAGTAGGAACGCCCTTAATTACACACTTATACACTGTTGTACTTTGTGCCAAGGTAAAAAATGGTGCTGCCGCGCAAAATGATAGCAATATGAACCGGATCATAGCTAAACCTAAAAGTGGCTAAAGTTGTGTTAATAATGCCCTAAGTTATTACTAGGCACAATTTGTTTAGTTTTTATAAATTTTAGGCACAAAAAACCACAATTAAGTGGTTTAAATTAAGTATGGTCCAGAGGAAGGGATAGACTTGCTTACATCCATGTAATCAATCGCTGCGCGACGCTTGCAGCGGCCTAAAATGTTCCAGACATTTTGTCGAACCCTGTCGAAGGTTCTCACCCTCCCAATTTAGTATCGGTGTTAAATTTTAGGCACAAAAAAACCACAATTAAGTGGTTTAAATTAAGTATGGTGGAGAGGGAGGGATTCGAACCCTCGATAGAGCTACAAACTCTATACTCCCTTAGCAGGGGAGCTCCTTCGGCCACTCGGACACCTCTCCAACGCATAACCGGTTGTATTGATGGAGTAAAAAAAGCCACCAATTAAAATATGGTGGAGAGATAGGGATTTGAACCCTAGATGGGCTATAAACCCATGCCGGTTTTCAAGACCGGTGCATTCGACCACTCTGCCATCTCTCCGTGACGCAGAATAATACTTAGGTGATACCGCTGTGTAAATAGCAAAATGACTGTTTGCCTAAAAAATATACGTAAATGAGGTTTTTTTTGTAAATAAGGGGAAATTAAGGCAATTTTTAATAAAATAAATAGGTTGCAGCAAACAATGGGAGCTAAATAAGTGACTTCATTTAGTGGTTGAGTGTTCGCTGCACCGAAAAATAATCATGGTTGGGTGATTATTTATATTGAGCTGCACCGCTAAGTGCTAGTCTTTTACCAATCGTGTTAAGTTTAGCTAACATTCTTGCTTTACGGTTAGTTGGTTTAACGGCTACTTGCGCTGCTGCTGTTTGATTTAATGTATTAATTGGTTTCATTATTTTGCTCCGGTTGTATCTGTTGAAATCGCGTGCATTTTGCACGTTGTTTGATTGAAAATACAACGATAAAAATTGAGCCTGAGGGATTAGTTAAACTAATCTGAATTGATTTTATTAATATGCGATTCAGTAAGTTGCATTACTGTTTTTGCATAGCTATTTACATGACGGTTGGTTTTAACCCCTTTGATGTTGGGGTTTTTGGTTTTTTAATTTATTTTTATGCATTTTATACAATGTTTTTTGATTATTTATTCAGATTAAAAAAATTTAATTAAACGTTTGTTATCTCACTCTAAAATACATTGCTGGAAACAAAAGCTTGTCACTACTTATAATTATTAAACCAAGTATCAAAAAACAGAGCCAAAAATCATTGGCATGGCTTAAAAGTATCTGTAAAAAACGCAGCTTTTCTTATTGTATATTTACTACAACGGGAAGCTTTGACGATGACTGCGCTCAAATAAGGTTGTTACTGAGTAAATTTCCCAAAGTAGTTGCACTAGGTGGCGATGGTACATTGAACTTGGCGGTTAATGCGCTAATAGGGAGCAGCTGTTCGTTAGCATTATTACCTTGCGGTACAGGTAACGATTTCTCTAGAGGATTTAATTGCAAAGAAGATGATTGGCGAAAGGCATTATTTAATACACCGACAGCCATTGATATAGGAAAAATTAATAGCCGCTATTTTATTAATATTGCAGGGGTAGGATTTGATGCTCATGTTATTAAAACAATTAACGAGAAAGCTAATTTTTCATCTTTTGATTACAGTTGGACGAGTATTAAAGAGCTATTTTATTATCAAGCTCAGCAGTTGCAAGGTACGTTTAATAACGATGCTCGGCAGTATCAAAATTTAATTACTGTATTTGCTAATCATAAGTACTTTGGTGGCGGGCTAGAAATAGCGCCAAAAGCAGATTTAACTGATGGTCAGCTTGAGTGTTATCAAATGCGATCGGGTGGGCTTTTTTATAATGTAAAAAGCTTTATTAAGTTATTTTTTGAGCGTCATGAGTATATAAAAAACCTTACCTATAGTCGCTTAAATACAGCTTCCATAAATACTGAAGGGCTATTGATTGAAGCAGATGGTGAGCTGATAGGTAAGACTCCTGCAGTTGTTAGTGTGCATGGACAGGCCTTACTTTTTCATATGCCAATAAAAAAGCGCCTATAGTAAAGTAGGCGCTTTTGCGTTAGTTGCGTTAATAACGCGTCTAACTGGGGACGGAGCCACTTTTAGCTATTGCTCTATTAGCTAAAAAGGCGTTAATTCGTTTTGTTGGGGTAAGCACAATGGCGTTACCTAATAGCACTAAGCTAAACCCTGCAAAGGTATTTGCGTGCCATTCAAAGCTTTCAAAAAAGCTACTCAGTGTTACTGCCACTAACGGGAATAAAACAATAACGTAGCTGGCTTTTTCAGGGCCTATATTTTTTAGTAGTGCAAAGTAACAACCAAAAGCGATTACGGTGCCAAATATTGATAGGTAAAGTAGTGATAACCAGTAACTTGGTGGAGCATTTAAACTAAATTGCACATCGTTCATTAATACATATAAAGCTAAGCCTATAGCACTATATAACATACCCCATGCATTGCCTTGCAATACACCAATTTGCTTACGAGAATTACGAACGCTTACCATGTTGCCCAATGAAGCCACAAAGGTGCCACCAAGGGCAAGTAGTAACCCGACCAATGCACCGTTACTTAAGTCGAACTGCTGTAACTGTGGCCAAAACAGACACGTAATACCTAATACAGCGAGTGCGGCACCGGTATAAATTCGTTTTGAGATAGGCTTACCAAAAAATAGTCGAGTGTTAACTATGTTCATAACCAGCAGCATCGAGAAGGCAATGGAGCTCATGGCTGAGGTTAAGTAATTTTGTGCCCAGTAAAGCATTAAGTAATTTAAACCAAAGTTAAACAGAGCTAATAAAGCAAAAAAGCCATGATCGATTAATGAAAAGCGCATATCCGATTTTTTGTACGCTACATATAACCACATTAAAAGTGCTGCTATAGCAAAGCGATAAAATAACGATAACTCGACTGCAATATCACCTAGCTGAAATTCGATGGCTAACCAAGTAGAACCCCAAATTAAAACGGTTGTAATGTATAGCGCTGCACTTCTCATGGTTACTCTCCAAAGCCCGATTGAATGGCTATTTTAAGACCTATCTGTATACTTGCCATATACAGAAAAGTAAAAATGTAACCTATACAGATTTGGATGCGTGATGATAAGACAAAAAAATAGCCAGGGGCATGAGTTTCTATATCAGCAAGTTATTCAGTTGATCAGAGATATGAGCGCCCAACAGGTTTTACTCCCTGGCGAAAAACTTCCATCACTGCGTAAAATGGCAGATAACTTAAACATTAGTATTCCGACAGTGAAGCAAGCTTATCAAACACTTGAAGATCAGGGGTTAGTAGAGGCACGTGAAAAATCAGGGTAATTTTTAAAAGTCGTCAGCATGGCGCATAATTTACCTAAGCGAGTTAAATTAAGTCGCGAACCTGTTGTGGTAAATAAACAAGCCTTAATAGAGCAGGTATACAGTGCGATTCATCAAGCTAATGTAGTTCCTTTTGGTATCGCTAACCCAATTGCTGCTGCACCTACCGATAAAGCACTGGCCAGAAATATGCGCCGAGTAATGACTACAGCTGGCAGTAAAGCTATTAACTATGGACCAACAGATGGGTTTGTGCCGCTGAAAAAGCAATTGGTGCATCGCTATTTAGATTTTGGTATTGGTGTAAATATGGACGAGCTTGTGATCACCAATGGTGCACAAGAAGCCATGGCTATTGCACTTAAGTGTGTAACAAAGCCAGGCGATGTAGTTGCCATTGAGACGCCTTGCTATCACGGGATTATCGAGTTAATAGAAAGCCTAGGGCTTAAAGCGCTCGAAATACCACTGTGCCCAGATAATGGTATTTGGTTAAGTGATTTGGAACGCGCTTTAAATGAGCATGACATAAAAGCGTGTTTATTCTCGACTGCAATTAGTAACCCTGTGGGCAGCTTTATGCCTGATACAAACAGACAGCAGCTGGTGGAGCTACTTGAAAGTCATGACGTAGTGCTTATTGAAGATGACGTATATGGCGATTTATATTTTACGGCAAAACGTGGCACACCTGCTTTAGCGTACTCTAAAAAAGGATTAGTGATTAGTTGCTCATCTTTTTCTAAAACGGCAGCGCCGAGCTATCGTGTAGGTTGGTTAGTTGCGGGTAAATTTGCAACGCAAGCAAGGCGATATAAAAGAGCACTAAGTTGCTCTGCTTCGTTAATAAACCAATGGACGTTATCTGAGTTTATTGCCAGTGGTGAGTACGACCGAAATTTAAAAGTACTTAGGCAACGCCTGCGCGATAACAAAGAGCGTATGCGATGGTGCTTACAACAAGCTATGCCAAAAAATACACGTATAAGCGATCCAAAAGGAGGCTGCGTTATGTGGCTAGATTTAGGAGGCGAGTACGATAGCCAAACATTGTTTTTACTTGCGCTTGAGGTTGGTATTAGTATTACCCCAGGGCTTGTTTTTTCGGCCTCTAATAAATATAAAAGCTGCGTAAGATTAAGTTATGGTGTGCAATGGAGCGCGCAAATTGAGCAAGCAATAGTTACATTGGGTAAGCTTACTTTATTAGCTAAAAAGTAATACCAATCTGCTTATATATGGGGTCTATTTAACGTTAAGAAAATTACGCTAGAACTAGGCAAAAGTTTTTGTATCTAGTTGTTCTAAATAAAAAATTTTTAACGACGTTATAGTGCAATTTAATTAGTTAAATTGATCAAAGATTTATGCAGGTTGGTATAAGTTTGCGAAACACAAAAAAGCAGCATTTAAGTAAACTTAAGTGCTGCCAAAGGGATGTTAAATAACGTTTGCTGTACTAATTTTGTTTAAAGCTAAATAACTGGTAACCTTCAAGCTCAGGCACTTGCATTACTAATTGCTCTTCTTGTTTTGCAATTTCAGCAAAGTTTCCACATAAAGAGTTAGCACGTTCTTCAAGTGCGCTTGCATGTAGCTCTACTTTTTCTTCTATTTGTGCACCCATATTTTCCATACGTTGTTCAAAGGCATCCATATCACCGCCTGAACCAAGTAACTCAGAACCTAAAGCTACTAAAATACTGCCCATTGATTGCATCACTGCTGATTCAACCGCTGTTTCTATCTGTTGCTCAAATTGTTGTTCAAAGTTTTCGCCAAATTGATTAAAACTTTGTTGGCCCATCACAAATGTACCTTGCTGGTAAAATGTGTTTTCTACTTCGATTTTAATGTCATCCATAAGCTCAGACATATTATCAAGACCGTCAATATTAAATGCATTGCCTACTTCTTCTAATGCTACTCCGGCAATTTTAACACCCTCAAGCGCTATATTAGCTACTTCAGGTAATTGAGTGCGTAAGCTATCAGAGTACTTGGTTAGCGCGTCGCGCTGCGAATTATTCAGCGCTACAAGTTCGCCATTTACGGTTAAGTCACCATGGCTATTAAACTGCATGGTTTTATTGTTGGCGGTAAAAATTTCCAATTCGTTTGGCTTAATGCGCACATCATTTTTAAATTCGACGTTACATTCATCATTACTAAATGAAATTGCAGAATCGTTATCGTTATGAGCCATAGCGGCTGGCGTACAAATTAATGCGCTAACTAATAGTAATTTTTTCATGTTTGTTCTCTACTTTTTGTTGATGACGATTAATTAATAACAAGTTTGATGCCAGTTTTATTTTTTAATATAAAACATATGGTTAACTGTTTTTGTTTGTTTTTTAGTAAATGAAATCAATTAATAAATAACTATTTTTTAGTCAAATTGGCTAACTAATAAAAATTAATAAATTTTATTTATCGATACGATAAAAAACTCTCACTTTCCTCAATTCAAATTTAGCGCTATTTATTCACATTACTGACATGAAGACTATTTACAGTAGTCACGTGGCTTTATTTTGATGTTAATTTGCACAGCATTTTGACGTTAAACATTTTAATTTTACCGACTATTGCGATAATAAAATCCTTGGTTGGTCTCAAACACTTTATGGAGTGGGTTGTGGGTAAGACATTTAGTTACGATGCGCTAGATGACGATTTTGTTGAAGACGAGTACGAAATGCTCGGCCGTAATCAACACGATAAGAACAAGCAAAAGGTTAAAAAGAAGTTGGAAGACTACCTTGAGCAAAAACGCTTGCGTAAAAATCTAGGCGAAGACGATTTAAGCGATTACACCGATTAAATTTCACTAGTATAAATAAAATACCAATTAATATTGAGAGTTTAAATGTGCAGTTATGCGTATGTTTAAGTTTCAATAGTATTGGCAATAAAGAGGCCTTGCGCCTCTTTATTACTTTTTAAAGCGTGCTTTTAGCCTGTGCTAAAGCTTTTTGAATTGTAAGTTCTAGCTTTTCGGGTTTAGTAAAAGGTGCATAACGTTTAATTGGCGTGCCATCTGCGGCAATTAAAAATTTAGTAAAATTCCACTTTATTTTACGTGTTAAAAAACCAGGTAAAGCCGATTTTAAATAACGAAAGACTGGGTGAGCATGCTTACCGTTTACATCTACTTTGGCCGCCATTAAAAAACTCACACCAAAATTAATTAAACACCCTTGCTCTATCTGTGTAGCGTCGCCGGGTTCTTGCTGACCAAATTGATTACACGGAAACCCTAAAATAACTAAACCTTGGCTGGCATATTTATTATGCAAAGCTTGAAGCGACTCGTATTGGTAGGTAAATCCACATTTACTTGCGGTATTAACAATAAGCGCAACCTTACCTTCAAAATCACTAAAGTTAATAGGTTGACCCTGCAAGCTTGTTGCGCTTAATTGATGGAATTTGTGCATATTGGCGTCTTTTTTATTATTGTTATCGGTATTTTAACCTGAGTACAGTATTTCATAAAGTATAAAGAGCGCTCTAATTTAAAATCAGAAATAGCCCCATACCGGCAAGCGTAGTGTAATAAATATTATGTGTTTTATAGGCAACAATGATGGCGACTATCGCTGCGCTTAAATAAGGGTTTTGCCAGTCTAAGTTAATGCCATCTTCATTCAAAAACACGATAGGCACCCAAATTGCTGTAAGCACCGCAGGTGCACTAAAGCTTAAAAATTGCTGCATTTTAGGACCTACTTTAAACGGTAAAGCGCGGTGCAAAAATAAATAACGCGTAAAAAATGTAATGCACGCCATGAGTAAAATAGTTGTCATCATAGCGTTGCTTCCTTTTTAGCGGTTAGCCTTGCTGTGCTGTAACCTGCGGCCATTGCCAGCAGCGCTGAGCAAACAAGCCATAATTCAAATCCGGTACTTTTTAAAAGCGTTGCGCTAACACCAGCTACAATTACTGTAACGAGTGAGGCCAAGTTTTTGATCCCCGGAATAACCAACGCGATAAACGTGGCAGCAATCGCAAAGTCGAGCCCTAAATTAGTTAAATCGGGCAGCATTGTACCCGCTACAATGCCAATTAATGTCCAAATATTCCATGCAATATAAAAGCTAAAACCAGCGCTTAATGCGTATATTAAACGTGTTTTTGTTCTATATGCTTTTCGGTGATGAGAAAACGCAAACAGCTCGTCGGTTAAAACAAAGCTCACCGGTAAGCGCCAACGCATAGGTTGATCAATGACCTTATGACGCACAGCTAAACCGTATAAAAAGTGCCGAGAGCTAATAATAAATGTTGTGAATAAAATTGTGAGCAATGGTGTGTTGCCCGCCATAAGTTCAATCGCAACAAGCTGTGCAGAGCCTGCAAATACTAATAACGACATTGCTTGGGTTTCAAAGGCGCTAAAACCATTTTGAATCGCTAAAGAGCCGCATAAAATACCCCAAGGAACAACGGCTAAACACAGTGGTAGCATATCTAAAAAGCCTTTTAAAATAGCTTTTTTAACTGGTTGCATGATATTTACTCTCACGGCTTGTAGAATGGCTCATAAGGATACCTTAATATTATGATGTTAAAGTAGTTAACAAATTAAATAATACTGTTTTTTTTAAGGATAGGCACAATGACGACGTTAAAAGTGTGGGATGGGTTTATTAGGTGCTTTCATTGGTTTTTGGTTGTAAGCATTGCAGTGCTTTATTTTAGTATTGAAGAGGGCATGATTGAGCTTCACTTTGTCGCTGGTTTTTTTACTTTAGCACTTATAGTAACACGTTTAATATGGGGTGTTATTGGTAGTAAAACCGCGAGATTAAGTGGGTTACTGCACTCTCCTGGTGCTATTTTAAAGGCGCTAAAAACACCAAGCGAATCGTTAGGCCATTCAGCACCCGGTAGCTGTATGGTGATAGTGTTTTTTATATTAATCATAACGCAACTTGTAAGTGGCTTAATGAGCAGTGATGGTATTTTAACTGACGGGCCGCTTGCTCAATATGTGTCTAGCGATACGATTGATTTTGCTAATTGGCTACATGAGCTGAATTTTGACATTTTACTTTATGCTATTGGCTTGCACGTATTAGCTATTATCATTTATAGAATAAAAGGCAAACCGCTAGTGAAGGCGATGATCACAGGCTCAAAAGAGTTAAAAGCGGATGACTCTGAGGCTAAAGTAACAAAAGCGTCTTGGCCTGCGTGGTTAATATTTATATCTTTGTTGGTGTTGCTGGTATTTACGTGGGCGAAAGAGCCTTTAACTTATTTGTTTAGTTAAAAATACATTAAACCAACCTTAAAGGGTTGGTTTTTGTTTTTGGTTACATTCTTTTGTTTGATTGTTATGCGGGGTCGAATTATAATCGCCGCATTGCTGGCAAACTAGCCGAAAGGTTAGGACGCAAAGTTTCCGGTCTAAGGCTTTTTAAAAGCTATGGTAGCGGGACTACTGCATAACGTGTTGTTATGTATCACTTGCCCTCAGTGTATTTTTTGTGTATCCATAGTGTATGGATAAGATTTTGTAACTCTTAAGGTGTTGCCGTGTTTATGCATACGTCGTTGGCCTGTGGAAAGTGGTCAACAATAGGTTGCTTAAATCATCATACCCAATTATTTATTGGTGATGTGGTGAGTGTAACCTTTTACGACATGCAAGGAGAGCTGGTTAGTTTATCATTTGATTACAAGATCACCTCGCTTGAGCAAGGTGAGCCTCACGCATGGCCACGTTTAGTTGCCGAGCATATTAATGTGCATGTTCCTCTTGTTAGCGCAGGTAAAATGACCGAACAGGGTTTAATTGTAGCCTATAGAAATAATGAAATTTTTGCTTTGCAAAGCAGTGGTATATGTAAAGCACACGTCGACTTTCATTGTATTGCAAAATGCGATGAGCGTGTTGTTAATAACCTTGATACTTATGATTACGTGTACCCTGAAAATTGTGAAAACTATAATGCGGGTACAAAGGTATTGCAGCCAAAAACTGGGCATGTATATCAATGCAGGCCTTGGCCATTTAATGAGTTTTGCCGCGCGAGTGACGATAAAAAGTTTATGTTCGAGCCCGGTATTGGACAAAGTTGGGCTATGGCTTGGCAGCAAATATAAGGCTCAAGTGAATTATCTTCCCAAAGGTATAGCGGTTTTAGTAATGAAGCGTTTACCGTTTTAGCCCATCCAACTATTGGATGGGCTTTTTTATTTTTATGATAAACTGCAAATCACATTATTTTTTTAATTGGTTTTGTTGTGTCTCGTCCTGACTACTCTTTAAGTTTATTACCTAATTTCCCGATTGCTAAACAGCAAGCCCATACATTAAGTACCCACAATAAAATACGTACCGATAATTACTATTGGATGCGCGATGACGATCGCCAAGATGAGCAAGTACTTGCACATTTACATGCTGAAAATGCGTACTGCGATGAACAGTTAGCTGCTATGAAGCCACTACAAAATACACTTTTTGAAGAGTTAAAAGCACGCATTGTAAAAGATGACAATTCGGTACCCGTTAAAGACGGGAAATACTGGTATCACTCAGAAGTTCGTGGTGATGATGAATACTCGCGTCATTATAGAAGTACAAGCATAAAGGCTGATAATAAAGAGCTTTTACTTGATGTGAATGTATTAGCTGAAGGATTTGAGTTTTTTGAGCTAGGAGAGGTCGCCCTCAGCCCATGTGAGCAGTTTATGGCTTACTCTGAAGATACTGAAGGTCGTCGTATTTATAATGTTCGCTTTAAAAGCTTAGCGACCGGTGAAATGCTACCTGATGTACTTGAAAATACAGAAGGGCAAATTGTTTGGGCTAACGACAATAAAACTGTTTTTTATGTAAAAAAAGATTTAAAAACGCTATTAGGATACCAAGTATTTAGGCATGAGCTTGGCAGCGAGCAAAGCCAAGACGTAATGGTTTACGAAGAGAAAGACAGCAGCTTTTTTATGGGACTTGGTAAAAGCCGCGATGAAAGCTTAATTATTATTGATTTAGCATCGACAGAGACCAACGATACATGGGTGCTTGATGCTAATAAGCCCACTGGCGAATTTAAAGCATTAATGCCGCGTGAAAATGGCCACGAGTTTGACGTAGATAAGCTAGGTGACACATTTTATATTGTGACTAACTGGCAAGCTAAAAACTTTAGATTAATGACGGCAACAAACGAAACGATTGCTGATAAAACACTATGGTTTGAGCATACCGCTCACAGAGAAAATGTCCTGCTTGAAGGTGTCGAGTTATTTAATGACTTTTTAGTATTGAGTGAACGCGAACAAGGGCAAGCTCGATTTGTAGTTGTTAATAGGCAAGGGGATCGTATGGCACTTGAGTTTGCCGATCCTTGTTATTATGCTGCAATAGCAATGAACCCAGAGCCAGACACTCGCACTGCGCGTATTTATTACTCAAGCTTAACAACACCAGGTTCGTTATATGACGTTGATTTAGCAACCGGCGAAAAAACACTACTTAAACAGCAAAAAGTACTCGGTAGTTTTAATGCCGATGACTATCAGTCGGAGCGATTAATGGTAACTGCTCGCGACGGAGTTAAAGTGCCCGTATCGGTTGTTTATCGAAAAGACTGCTTTAAAAAAGATGGCACAAATCCGTTATTTCAATACGGCTATGGCGCCTATGGCTATACGATTGATCCTAGTTTTTCTAGTTCGTCATTGAGCTTGCTCGATCGTGGTTTTGTTTATGTAATAGCACATGTTCGCGGCTCTGAAATGCTAGGTCGTCAGTGGTACGAACAAGGTAAAAAAGAGCATAAACAAAATAGCTTTAGTGACTTTATTGACGTGACAAAAGCACTTGTTGCGCAAAACTATTGTGATAGCAGCAAGGTGTTTGCCTCAGGCGGCAGTGCAGGTGGTTTATTGATGGGGGCAGTTGTAAACCAAGCACCAGAGTTATATTGCGGTGTTGGCTGCCATGTACCATTTTTAGACGTATTAACCACGATGCTTGATGAGAGTATCCCGCTCACAACAAATGAATACGATGAATGGGGTAATCCAAATGAGCCTCAGTTTTATGATGTAATTGAAGCTTACTCGCCGTATGACAATATTCGTGCACAAAACTATCCGAACATACTAGTTACTACCGGCCTTCATGACTCACAAGTGCAGTATTGGGAGCCTATGAAGTGGGTTGCAAAAATGCGAGAGCTTAAAACAGATAGTAATATTTTAGTATTTAAAACCGATATGGATGCAGGGCACGGTGGTGCATCAGGTCGCTTTAAAAGTTTAGAGGAAAAAGCACTCGAAATGGCCTTTTTTATTGCTTTATTAAATTAACTGCAAAATCAGAAAATTGTATTATCCTATATATAGAAGTTGATATATGTAAGGCGATTTATGTTTGGAGCACATGGTGAATTTCAGATTTGTTCACAGCCCCCTCAGATGTATTTAGAATTGAAAGGGAGCTTTAACAATGAAGGCATTACGCTGTTAACTAATGGCGTTGTTCAGGAGCTGAGCACTCACCCTGAGAATACGATTAAGTATGTGGTTGTTAATTTAAGAGAGTTTGAGCTGTTAACTTTGGATGGCCTCGATTCATTAGAGGCCTATTTTGCCGGTGTAAAAGAACGTGGCTATCAACGAGTTGACTATATAAACATTAATATCATAGCTAAAAATATGTTTGAAAAAGTATGGAAAAATAGCGATGTAGAAGTTAATTTTTATAAAGATACCGAAAGCTATTTATTAGTGCACCCAAATGACAGTTATATAAAACAGAACTGGTAATTAATATGAGTATTATAAACCGCTATTGAAGAGGGCTTATAATACTCTCTAAACACCCTTTATAGCGCCGTGAAAGGTTTAAACACATATCGTTTTTCAGTCTTACTCTATAATCGCCACTGTCAGTAGGCATCAGTTCGCAAATAGCTTGTTTTCTTACCAGCGTTGAACGATGAATACGAACAAACCCTTCTGGTTCTAGCTGTTGTTCAATATTTTTCATGGTTTCGCGATGTAGTACCGGCGTATTACCTTGGGTAAAATGCAGCTCTACATAGTTGCCCGCGCCATTAATCCAAATAATATCATTTATATCAATTAGCCTTACCTTACCTACATCTTTAACCACAATGTGTGATGATGGCTTTTCAGCTTGTGTGCTTTGCTGGTATTGGCGTTCGGCCGCACTTGCAATCGGGCAAAGGTGAATCAGCTTATCAAAGCATTTATCAATACGTGATGCAGTTGAATCTAATATTAAAAAATCTACAGCGCCAACTTCAAAGGCAAAACTCGCAAAATGTCCCGATTGAGCAATAATGACTAACTTCAGCTTTTTAGCAAGCTCAGTTAAATGCACTATTTGCATAGGGTCAGCTAGGTTGGTTAGTTCGTAAAACAGTACATTGTATTGATCTGTGTCTATTTGATCTAATCTATTTGTTTGAAGAAAAGATTGAGATTCAAAGTGTCGGTGATCTTGCACACGCTTTGTTAAAAATGTTGCAAACTTAGTGTTACTAACAAAAGTTAATGCATGAAAAGAAGCGATCATTATTTTATATCTCTTGCTGTATATAATAATAAAGACCGTGCTTAGCGGAAAAACTGTTATGAAAAGTACAATATATTTATAAAATAATTGTGACGTACTAATTCATCCCATAAAAGCTGCTATTCGTACCAAAGACTACGCCTCATAAATAATGCCCGTAGAGTGTTTAAATAAATCCCCTTACTGTAATCCGCGAAGTAACCATTTAGTTACAAAAATAACAATTCAGGGGAATTATATGACATTAACTAACAAAGGTAGCGCGCGACTATTTAAAAAATCGTCGTTAACAGTTGCGCTAAGCAGCGCGATACTTGCAAGCTTTTCATTTCAAGGTGTGGCTGCAGAAGATGACGAAATAACTAAAATAGAACGCGTACAAGTTACAGGTTCTCGTATTCGTTCAGCTGAGGCAATGTCATCAGCACCTATCCAAGTTGTAGATAGTGCAGCGATTGATGCATCAGGGTCGTTAAATATTCAAGACTTACTATTAGAGAACCCTGCATTTGGTACACCAGCTATTAGCCGTACTAACTCAAACTTTAATACCGCAAGTGCGGGTGTTGCTACTGTTGATTTACGTAATTTAGGCTCTAACCGTACATTGGTTTTAGTAAATGGTCGTCGTTATGTATCAGGTGTACCTGGTAGCTCTGCTGTCGATTTAAATACTATCCCGAGTCAATTTATCGAACGTGTTGAAATTATGACAGGTGGTGCTTCATCTGTTTATGGTTCTGACGCTGTTGCTGGTGTAGTTAACTTTGTTTTAAAAGATGATTTTGAAGGTGTTGAATTCGAAGGCCAATATGGTGAATCAAGCGAAGGCGATGATGAATCACGCCAATTTAACTTTACCTCAGGCTTATCAAGCTCAGATGGGAAAGGGCACGCGATGTTCCACCTTGGGTATTCGGATCAAGGTGCTGTTTTTTCACGTGACCGTGACCGCTCGG
Source organism: Pseudoalteromonas sp. SR44-2 (assembly GCF_014163745.1). Classification (NCBI taxonomy): domain Bacteria; kingdom Pseudomonadati; phylum Pseudomonadota; class Gammaproteobacteria; order Alteromonadales; family Pseudoalteromonadaceae; genus Pseudoalteromonas; species Pseudoalteromonas sp. SR44-2. The sequence continues at coordinate 37,087 of NZ_JACJDW010000026.1, forward strand.
CAGTAGACCAATTTTCAGGTATTTTCTTTGAAGATGATCCAGCAGCAAACCCAGGCTCTGTATTTGATGCTGTAAGCCCATTTTTATCTTCATTTCCGCCACAGGGTCGCTTTAGCGCTGGGGATGAAACATTTACGTTTAATGATGCAAACAACCTACAAAACTCATTTAGTACTAACGGTGGCGATGGCGTAGCTGCAAATGGTTTTAACCGAAGCGGTGTACGCACGATAGCGATACCTACAGAGCGTTATTTATTCGCCTCAAACGGTAGCTACGAGTTAAGCGACAAGCATAGCTTTTTTTATGAAGGTACTTACGCCGCAACAACGACCGTTTCTGAATTAGAGCCATTTCCTTTCGCCTCTGACGACATTTATGCAAATGGGCAAGTACCAATTGAATTTAACGTAAACGGTGAGCTTCTACGTAATGCGTTTGTTCCAGATGATATATATAACGCAGCAACTGATACTGATGGTGATGGTATGCGTGATATCTTTTTTGCAAAGCGCTTAAGTGATGTAGGTAACCGTGGAGCACGAGCAGAGCGTGACACATTCCGTTTAGCGCTTGGTTTTCAAGGTGAAATAGCCGATGGTTGGTTTTACGATACTTACTATGTATATGGTAAAACAAAAGAGCAACAAGTATCAGGCGGTCTAGTTAATGTACAAAGTTTTCGTCAAGGTTTAGAAGCTGTTATCGATAGCCAAGATTTAGATGGCGACGGTATTACTGATGAGGCTATTTGTATCGATGCGACAGCACGTGGCTTTAACTGTGCGCCGGTAAATATTTACGGTTTCAATTCGTTATCACAAGGTGCTATTAATTTTGTAAGTGCACCTAGCTCACTTTCAACGTCGGTTGAGCAAGAGATTATTGGTGGTAATATTTCAGGTGATTTATTTGATTTACCGGCAGGTACGGTAGGTATCGCTGCTGGTTTTGAATACCGTGAAGAGTTCTCACGTAGTGAATTTGATGCTCTACAGCAAGCTGGCCTTAATGCGGGTAATGCAATTCCAGCAACAGAAGGCTCGTTTGATGTAACTGAATATTATGTAGAAGCAAATATCCCCGTGCTTGATTCTGTAACAATGAATGCAGCAGTTCGTTTGTCTGACTACTCAACAGTAGGCAATACTGAAAGTTGGAACGTGGGTGTAGACTGGGAAGTAATGGATAGCTTACGTTTACGTGCTACCCGTGCACGTTCAACACGTGCTCCAAATATCGATGAACTATTTTCTCCACCTTCACAAACTTTCCCAAGTGGTTTAAACGATCCATGTTTAGGTGTTGCTAATAGTGGCGGTGGTGCTGCAGGTGATGCTTGTCGTACAGATGTTGGTGTTACAACTAATATCGCTTCAAATGGCGAGTTCACGCTTAACCAGTCTGACTTACAAGGTATTAGTGGTTTTAACCGTGGCAACCAAGATTTAAAAGAAGAAGTTGGTGACTCTGTAACAGTAGGTTTAGTATTTACACCAGAAAATCTAATATCAGGCCTAGACATTACGCTTGATTACTTTGATATCGAAATTACAGATGCAATCGTAGCAACACCTCGTCAGTTTATTCTTGACCAATGTTATGGTGGTGGCGATACAAGCTTTTGTGACTTTGTAACTCGTCGTAGTGCGCCATCAGGTAATAATAGTGCTGGTTCACTAGAATTTATCGACGGTGGTGTATCTAACAGTGGTGGTTTAGGTACAGAAGGTGTTGATTTAACACTAACGTACTCTGCTGATATTGGACCAGGTGCGTTTAGAACTCGCCTTGCTTATACTTACCTAATCGATGGTTATAGCATCCCACTTCCAGGCGCTGATAAAGATGAGTTTGCTGGAGAAATTGGTGCATCAGAGCATAAAGCTAACTGGAACTTTGGTTATAAACTTAACGACTTTGATTTTAACTGGAGCTTAACTTACATTGGCGCTGCAGACTTTGATGATCAATTCTTAAGTGGTTTTGGTATTGCTCCAGGTGGAGTAGGGATTGGTTCAGTAACGTATCATGATGTTCAAGCAAGTTACCATATCAGCGATTCAACAGAGCTTTACGCTGGTGCAAGTAACTTATTTGATAAAGAGCCACCACGCATTTTATCGGGTGTAAGTGGTTCAAGCACGGGTACTGAAACGGATGCAGGTACGTATGACCCAATTGGACAATCATTCTACATTGGTTTTAGAAGTAAATTCTAACCAACAATAACGACACTAACTATAGTTACTTAATTAGTTACGTTCACAAAGCCTCAGTATTGCTGGGGCTTTTTTATTGGAAAAAATAATGCGGCAGTAATTTTTTATACATCGTTTATCCCAATATATAAGTATTGTGCCCACTTAAACCAAAAACAACGCCACTGGTAACAGGGGCGTTGTTTAGTATGGGGAGGAGGCTAATATAGTAACCGAATCGCTTGATTATTTAACGATTTATCCCTATTTGTGCCCTCTTCATTGAGGGCTTTTTTTTGCTTAACTTTAGTCTAAGTAAGCTTTTAACATCCAAACCAGCTTTTCTTGCTCTGAGATGTAATCACTCATTAGTGAGGCTGTACCTTCATCGTCTGCATCACCAGCTTGAGTTAAAATTTCACGCTGCATGTGAATTAATGTACTGTAACCAGCAAGTAGGTTCTCTACGGCTGTAACGCCATCACTAATACCTTTAGCTTCTTTAATTTTACTTACTTCAAGGTAATCAGAAAATGCATGTAGAGGTGCGCCATCTAACGTTAAAATACGTTCTGCAACTTCATCTACTTTGAGAAGTAGTAAGTTATAAATTTCTTCAAACTTAACGTGTAGTTCAAAAAAGTTACGGCCTTTAATATTCCAGTGAAAGCCACGCGCGTTCATGTATTGAATCTGGTAGCTACTCAATAATGTATTGAGTGACTTTATGATGTCTTCGCTTTTTGCGCTGTTTAGACCAATTGCGTTTACATGTGACATAACTTGCTCCTGAATAACCGTTTGTTTGTGAACTTGTGATAAGTATTACTAATTTCGATAAATTAGTAAAATCGTTTAAATGTATCTAGTTAATAGTTTTAACCTATTAGCTGTTTTTGATACCTGTATTCACTTTAGACTATTAATAGAAATGGGACTGATTAATAAAAATACTACCCCTCAAAAATAAATAAAACCCAGAAGTATATAAATCATGATCTAAAACAAACTTTATTCAAGGTAATAACTTAGCTATTTTTTTATTGATGTAGGTCAAAAATCATCCACCCTAATGGCGCATAATAATGTTGTCGAAATAATTAGGAGAGATAACATGCATGCAAAAACAGCGAAACAAAATAAAGCAGAGTTAATTGTGGTAGGAATTGCAGTCATCGCATTTGTGCTAGGGCTAGTAGCGCACTTAGCAGGTGCAAGCTTTGCGAACTCAGATTTTTTTGGCTACATTGCGGCGCCCATTCCGCTGATACTGGCTGTGATATTTTTAATTAGTTATAAAATAGCAGCCAATGCAGAGGATTAATCTTTCTCGTTTAAGCACTTTAAAATGTAATCGAGTACTTGGCGCGAGTAAATCATACTGGTATGGCTTAAATGAAACACTTTGTGTTCGGCCATACCTTTAAGTTTGGTTTCATCTAGTAATACAGTGCCATCTGACTGACTACCTTTGACTATTAAAGGCATAAGCCCAATAGGTAAATCCCCTGCGATACTATAAAGCTTAGCTTTAAAAGGCCAATTACCATTTTTAGTAAGCAAAAACTCAACACTATTTTTTAAAAATGATTCAAACCCTTTTTGCTTCATTTTTTGCGCTATATGGCTGCCTTTATGTGGAGTACCCAGTGTAATTACCTTCGTAATATTCTGGCTAGCAGGAGAGTTTGCCTCTAGGTAAGCACGTGCAATCAGCCCTCCCATTGAGTGGCATACAAGCGCTGCAGGTTCGTTAGAAATACACTCATCAATTTGTGCAAATATGGTATCGCGGTGAGGGTCGAGCGTATTGTAGGTAATGTTTAATACCGTCATACCCGACTCTTCAAGTCGTGAACAAAGTGGGCGCATAACAAAGCCAGACATATACAAGCCATGTAAAACAATAACGTGTTTAACTTTCATATGCTCCCTAATACCAATTTTATTAAAAACATGATCATCCTAGCGTATTAAATAATCCGCTACCTGCGTTAAAAATTATTTATATAAAACAACTATATGTCATAATTTTCGCCTTGTTATCGACTTATTTATTTGTCGCTATAATACATAACTAATTTAATGCAATTGGTATAACTACCGTAATTACATTAACTGTAGCGGTTTTATTTCAATATTGGTTGTATCGGTATTTACCCATACTTCACCATCTTGAATGGTAATGGCGAGCTTAATTCCACGATCAACCAAAGCAGCAAGTGCTTGTGTTGCTGCGTAATCAAGGCTAAAAATACTTAGATTTTTAAATTCATACAATTTAGGTTGATGTTTTTGCCACCAAATTGCTTGATTGTTTTCACCATAAGTATATAGCACCACTTTTTTAGATTTATTACAGGCTTTTTTAAGGCGTTTTTCATCTGGTAAGCCAAGCTCAACCCATAGTTCTATTTCTTCACTATAGCTTACATGCCAAAGTTCAGGCTCATCATCAGCACTTAACCCTTTGGTAAATTCTAAACCATCACAGCTATTGAGTGCAAAAGCGAGTAAGCGAATCATCAACCGTTGGTCGGTTTCTGATGGGTGTTGAGCCAAGGTTAAATTAAAATCTTGATAAACGTGGCGGTCCATATCGCTAAGCGATAACTGCACTTTCATAATGGTGGATTTAAGAGCCATAACAACTAATCTGAAAAAATTTGCGCCAGTATAGCGCAATTAAATGAATTGCCAGTTAAAATAGCGGTTAATTATACGTTAGGAGTTAAAAATGGCTATCCAGTGGTTCCCTGGGCACATGAATAAAGCCCGCAATGAAATTAAAGAAATAATGCCACAAATGGATGTGATCATTGAAGTGCTTGATGCGCGCATTCCCTACAGTAGTGAAAACCCGATGGTGGCAACCTTGCGTGAAGGTAAGCCGGTCATCAAAATTTTGAACAAAGCTGATTTAGCTGATCCTAAAATGACTCAAATCTGGAAAGATTATTTTGAGCAAGAAAACGGTGTTAAAGCGATTTCTTTTGGGCATGATAAAGCAGCTGAAGTACACCGTATTAATGAGCTTTGTAAAAAGCTAGTGCCACATAAAGTGGGTGCAGATAAGCAAATTAAAGCCATGATCATGGGTATTCCTAACGTGGGTAAATCTACGTTAATTAATGTATTGGCTGGGCGTATAGTTGCAAAAACAGGTAATGAGCCTGCTGTTACTAAAGCGCAACAACGCATTAAGCTTGAAGACGGTATTATGCTTTACGATACGCCAGGTATGTTGTGGCCAAAAGTAGAAAACGAAAACTCAGGTTATCGCTTAGGCGCCACCGGTGCCATTCGTGATACAGCACTTGAGTATGAAGAAGTAGCAAGTTACACAGCTGAGTACCTATTGCGTGCATACCCTGAGTTATTAAAAGCGCGTTATAAAATAGATGAATTACCACAAAGTGATTGGGAATTTGTTGAAATGGCGGGTAAAAAACGTGGCTGTATTCGTGGTGGTAACCAAATAGACACATACAAAATGTCTGAAATACTAATCAACGAATTACGCGACGGTATCATTGGCCGTATTACTATGGAAACTCCGCAAATGCGTGAGGAAGAAGAAGTAATGGTTGCTGGTTTACGCGCTGCAGCAGAAGCTAAAAAAGCAGCTAAAGAAGAAGAGAAAAAACAACGCCGAGCACGCGCACGTAAAAACCGTCGTTAATGGTTGAATTTATGTGAGTATGCGACTCACTAAATTACAGACATAAAAAAAGCCCGTAAGGGCTTTTTTAGTTTCATATCTACCGTCACCGATATGAGCAATGTAGCAAGTAAAATAGTAGGGCGGTTACTCATCATCAACATCAAGGGGCGTTGCGGTTCATAACAAGTAACCATAGCTGTTTACGTGCGCCACACGTTGTTTCAGGGTCGAGAAACAAATCAATTCATTCCTTAACAAGTGGTATGCAATCCGTCTTGTTGATATTGATTATCAGTTAGATCTAACTATCTGTCAACACCTAAATGCAAATAATTCTTATTATTGTGCAGCTTGTTTTTTATTCATATATAAATCGGTTAGTTAGCACTGCCATTTAATAAAAAATAGATGCTTAATACTTATTAAATAATTTGATGTGGATTTTTATTATAAAAGCATCGCTTGGAAAACCTTAGCCCCTAAAGATCAACAGCCTTCAATTTATGGCTAAAAATATTCGTACTTAATTGGATATTTTAAGCCACTAACGCACTTTATTTGCTGTTATACGTAAATTAATCTGCTCCACTAGTACTTTATCCTGCTTGTTTAGACGCCCTACAATGAGCAAGAAATCACTACCGTCAGTTTTTATTACTTTAATACTTGTGTTATCAAGTTTAGTTTTACCGTATGTGGTTTCTATTTTTTCTATGTCTTTAAAATGACTAAGATCTGATTTAAGCTTACCGTCATCGTTTTTGTAGTAACTAAAAATATAGTTCTCGGTTATTCCGTTACCGTCTTCTCGGTAATCAAACATTGCATCGCTATAAAAATAGAGTATTTCTTCGTTTTCAGGTGTTAGGCGATTACGTTTTAAAAAGTGTACTTGGTAAGGCCATAAACTATCGCCTTTTATAATTGCAGCATTGGGTAAAATATTTACTTCTTGAAGTACGCCTAAAAATAATAGAGGTGCAAACGCAAGCGAGATTAAATACTGCCTAATTCGCCAGTGCGAGTTGTAATGTAGGGCTTCTTTACTTGTATCGGTTTGTTCAATGTAACTAACTAGAGGCAACCATAAAAATGGCATTATACAAATCACTATGGTTGCGTATTCGTCCATACGATAAGCAAAGGCGCTGGCGAGTACCATTAGCCAGAGTGTTAAGGCAGTCCAGTTAGGCATTACTCTATTTTTGTTTAACTGTTGTTGGCTGTGCTCTGCAAGTGCAAGATACAAAGGGTAATACCATAAAAACGCAAATATACCTCGAGCAATAGGCATAATACTTGAGTTATCGCGCTCTTTAATGGCTTTAAAGTTACGATAACTCCAGTAGTTAACAAATATGCCTAAACTTAAAATACTGTAAATAATAAACTTACTTATAGATACTGCATAAAATGGACTATCTTCAAATTTCACTTTTTTTGCTGACTCTAATCGCCAATCGGCGAAAAAGAATATGAGTACTAAAATATAGCCAGCCAACACATATTTAAGCCAGCTATAACCAAAGCTATCTAGCACATCAGCTGTTGTTTGAGGCGTTTCGCTCGCCTTTGCATATTTTAGAATAGGGTAATGAGTTGCTGATATTAACTTTTTACGCTGTGCTAAATAATCATCTATTTGATCCGCTTTAATATGATCTTGTTTTGCGTAATAGTTATAGCTCAGTGTTAAAACATTATCATTAAATTCAGTAGTTGTTTTTAGATTGAAGTAGTCGTTGTCAATTTCTTCTTGATCGCTATCAAATCCCCAACCTTTTTCTGCAAAATGTAGTTGTATCGTGGTGTTAATTATATTGGGGTAGTCAAAGTAAAGTGGGTCGGTACGATTTACCTGCTTTGGTTCGTAAACGCTATTTTGTATTTCACTCGCATAAAAACTAGCTTCGTAGCCTTCGTCTGTTTTTTCCCAAAACTCACTAATTAAATACGATTCTTTGGTTATTAGTTTACCCGTTTTTTCTTGCTCACTAATTGCCATTACTTCATTGATTGATAGACCATTTAAAAAGCCTTGGTAATACTCGAAGTAAGATTTAGCAACGCTATTTAGACCACTGCTGGCTATATTACTTCTTCGGTTAATTGCTCCAAATTCAGCATAAGTATACTGGGTTTCAAAACGTGATGGCTCAGATACTTTTTCAGCAATAAAAAAGTTATCCTCTACAGATACATTTGTATGTACAGGTTTTTGCGCCATTGAGGTTAAAGCGCTTTCACCTTTATCAATAATTAGGGCATAGCCATAATCAGGCTGTGCTAAATATTCGAGAGTACCTCGTTGGTAGCTAACTGTAGGGTCGAGCCAGTAGCGTTTTCCGTTTTGTTTAAGCGTAACAATTACGTGATTAAATACACTTGCAGAAGGTGGAAGTTCTTTTAAACGTTTGGTTTCCTCTGTATCAACTAGCGCAGGGAAGGCTTCTATATCCATCGCTTTTAATAACGAAATAAGCAGTACTGTTTTATCTTTACAATCGCCGTATCGTAGCGAAAGCGTTTCTGAAGCTGACGTTGGTTGATGCGAGTTAGTGCCCATTTCAAGCCCTAAATATCGAACTTCGTCTTGGCTAAAGCGCAGTGCTGCTGCAATTTTATCTGATGTTTTTGTGTGTTTTGCTTTTATTTTTTCAGCTATATCCAAAATGCTGCTTGGGGTTTCTATGGCTGATTGATAAAGCGGATATGCCCAGTTAACTACCTGACCCCAATCGTCAAACTCAGAAAAGTAAACTTGTGTATATGGGTCGTACCACGTTGGGGTTTGAGAGTTTTGCTCCAGTAAAGGTTCTTCAAAAAGAGTTATAGAATAATCTTTGCCATATTTATTAAGCGTTTCTTGAATATCAGCTGCGCCGTTTATTGTATTAATGTGTAAAGGCGTTTGTTTACCCCAAAGTACACGCATATTTTGTTGCACTACGGGTACCGACCAGTTCAGCGTGCGTCTTGTACTAAACTTATTAGCATATATAGGGTTGCTGCCTGTGACTGTGTAGCTGTAATCGAGTATGTCGCCACTGCGCATATCATCAATAATAATATTGAGTGATAAGCTACCATTATAAATCCGCTCAGCTAATTCAGATTCACCCTGTATAACCTTCATTTTCGCGCTATCAAGCTTATCAATGCGCTCATTATTTCTGATAATCGTTAAGCTATTTAGCGTTAGCGACTCGTAACTTGGATCAAAATCAAGATTAAGCTGGCTTATATAATCAACACCACTTTGATTTAAAGCTTTCATAACCAAGCGTGTATAGCGTTGCTGTTTTTGCCTGCTCGGTATATAGGATTGGTTATCGAGTAATAAATAAAGTGTGCCGTCACGTACTTTGGTTATGTCGGAATTCTTGGGTTGCTCAATAATATGTGTATTAACCCAATTAGCTGGTTTATCTATTTTATATTGCTGCGCAAAAATATTATGAGAGAAAATTAATAAGGTAAGTGCAATTAGCCAAGGGCTGAGTCGAAGGAAGTTCCATTTCATTGTAGGGTCTTATAGTTGTTTTTATAAATACTATTGAAGGAATAATGTACCAAATTTAGGCTTTTTTGACAATGAGATGTTAACAAATTCATTGTTGAGCAGTTAATTAATAGTGTATAAATAAACTGCTATGTAAGTGCGAAATGCTTATCCCCCCCTTAAATGTCCCTGAAATGATTTTTTAGTTGTATTGCTAAATCATAATTAGTTAAGCCTACTTTATTGTGGGCTTTGTTAGATCTGCAAAAATCTTATCTGTTTATTCGTATGGTAATCATTCAAACCTTTAAAAGTGTTTATAAATCAAAATATAAACAGTAACTGCTTTTGCTCTTTTTGTTCATGAATTTTATGAGCAAAAAGCACATAACGATCATCAATGCACCTTACCTTCTAAATATTTAGTTAATTTCACGTTAACAATAAGCTGCGAGTTAGATAGCAGTTTGTCGTCGCTTATCTACCTGACAATAAATACATACACAAGCGTGGAGAGAATAATGAAAGCAAGTAACACACAACTCGCTTTGGCAGTTGCTGCCGCACTAGCAAGTACATCCGTTTTAGCCGATAACGATACGCAAAAACTACAAGAGCAATTAGATGCGTTACAAAAAGAAGTAAGTGTACTAAAAACAACCAGTGGTTTTAATTTAGAGTTTGGTGGACGGGTTCAGCTCGACTACAACTATTTTGATGGCGCTTACAATGCCGATAATGAGGGCTCTGGCGGGAGCGACTTTTTTCCGCGACGTATTCGTACTTACGTAGAGAGTGAGCATGGAAATTGGGATCATAAGCTATTACTTGAGTTTGGCGAAGGGACCGCTGAAATAGTGATGGCGCGGGTTCGCTATGCGTTTGATAACGGTCTTAAAGTTAAAGTCGGTAAAATTCGCGAAGATATATCGTTAAATGCATTAACCAGTTCAAAGCACATTAATACGATTGAGCGCAGCTCGCTTGCCAATACTTTCTCGCCCTTTTTTCGTTGGGGTGCTTCTGCCTATCAATATTTTAAAGACTCAGGCTTTCGTTACGCGATAGGCGTTTATAAAAATGATGCATTTGGTGCAACAGGTAGCGATGAAAACGACAAGCTTACTCTTGCCATTACTGGGCGTGCTACATGGTCGAGTGCAGCACCTGGCGATGTAATTCATTTAGGCTTGTGGCATTCATATCGCGATATGGGTGGTAATGAATTGGGCGCACGTTTTGCGCGTGGTGAAGTGCGTGAAGCGAATACTCGACTTGTTGATTACGCTGCTGGTGGTGTAACAAGCCCACTTGATAGTTTATTGCAAACCGGTCTTGAGTTTGCTTATCAGGCGGATTCTTTAACGCTTGAGGCTGAATATGCAAGCCGTTCGCTTGATGTAGTTAACAGTGCTGATTTTTTAGATGGGGAACGATTTGATGGTTTTCATGTTTCTGCTAGTTACTTTTTAGGTGGCGAGCAGCGTCAATACAAAGCGAGCTCTGCATTATTTGTACAACCTAAAAATATTAAAGATGCATGGGAGTTGGTGGCACGTGTTTCAGAAGTTGATGCGACAAGTAGCTTACAAGGGACGAAGGCAACGACGTATACATTAGGTACGTCTTATTTCGTAAGCAGCGACATTAAGTTTATGGGTAATTTAATTTACAGCGATGTAGAGGGCGCCGGCACTACAGCACTTGTTGGCGATGAAGACTCTGGTATGGGCTTTAGTGCACGTATGCAGTATTTATTCTAAGGGAGCACACAATGAAGTTATTTAAGTCATTTAAATCAGTAAAAACGACCCTATTTGCAGCGTCGTTAGTACTTAGCAGTCCATTGGCAATAGCCGATACTCACTTTTTAATCCCAGGCGGACCTGGCGGTGGTTGGGATACAACAGCCCGTGGTATAGGCGAAGGTTTAGTTAAGTCGGGCATTGAAAATAATGCATCTTTTCAAAATATGTCTGGTGGTGGGGGCGGTCGTGCTATTGCGTATTTAATTGAGTCGGGTACTAAAAAAGGCGATATTTTAATGGTTAACTCAACGCCTATCGTATTGCGCGCGTTAAGTGGCCGAATTCCTTATAGCTATCGCGATTTAACACCTGTAGCCAGTATGATTGCAGATTATGGCGCGTTTGTAGTGCGTAATGACTCTCCATTTAAAACTTGGGAGGATGTTATTAAATCAATAAAAGAAGATCCAAGTTCGGTAAAAGTGGCGGGCGGTTCTGCTCGCGGCAGTATGGATCACTTAGTGGCGGCTCAAGCAGTTAAAGCTGCGGGTATAGATGGTCGACGCCTGCGTTATATTCCTTACGATGCAGGCGGTAAAGCGAAGGCTGGGTTGCTTTCAGGCGAAGTGAATTTACTTTCTACTGGCTTAAGTGAAGCGCTTGAAGTCGCTAACGGTGGTCAAGCACGTATTTTAGCGGTTACATCGGGTGAGCCCTTACCTGATTACCCAAAAATACCCACACTTAAGTCACTAGGTTACGATATGGAATTTGTTAATTGGCGTGGTCTTTTTGCGGCACCTAATTTACCCCTTGAAAAGTTAGCACAGTACACAAAAAAACTACGTGAGTTGCAAAGCACACCTGAGTGGGAAGCTGTAAGAGCTCGTAACGGTTGGCTAAATCTTTTTCAAGAAAAAGATGAGTTTATTAAGTCACTAGAAGCGCAAGAAGTGCAGCTTAGAGCTGTAATGGAAGAGCTTGGCTTTATCCGCACATTGCCGTAATCGAGGTTTAAAATGACGAATCGAGAATTAATAGGGCCAAGTTTATTCTTGGCGCTATTTACTTTATACGCTGTGGTTGCATGGCAAATTCCGCTACTACCGTTTGAAGAATACGAAACGGTTACCTCAGCGACACTTCCTAAAGTATATGTCGGGTTTGGTATTGTGGTGTGCTTACTTTCTATAGGGTCGACATTAATCAAACCTAAAGAAAAAACAAATACCAATGATGTTCTTGAGAAGTCGCACGTGCTGCACACTATTGGTTTGTTGATATTAATGGTGATTTATAGCGCTGCACTTGAGCCATTTGGTTTTTTAATCTCGACCAGTGCATTTTTGCTAGCGGGCTTTTTTGTGATGGGGGAAAGACGTAAGGGAATTTTGCTATTTGCATCGATACCGGTTGCGGTGATTTTTTGGTTTTTGATGACTCAAGTATTAGGTATTTACTTGGTTCCGGGCAATTTGTGGAGTTAAGTTATGTTTGATGGAATTATGCTTGGTTTGTCGACCGTGCTCGACTTTAATAATTTAATGTACGTTATAGCTGGCTGCTTGGTAGGTACTTTTATAGGTATGTTACCAGGATTAGGGCCAATTACCGCAATTGCCTTAATGATCCCAATTACTTATAGTATTGGCGCCGATTCGGGCATGATTTTAATGGCGGGTGTTTATTATGGCGCTATTTTTGGTGGCTCTACGTCATCTATTTTAATTAATGCGCCAGGCGTAGCGGGTACGGTAGCTTCCTCCTTTGATGGCTACCCGCTTGCTAAACAAGGGCACGCAGGTAAAGCATTGGCAATTGCTGCTTATTCCTCCTTCATAGGCGGAACGATTGGCGCCATATTATTAATGGTAGCTGCACCTTTATTAGCAAAAGTGTCATTGAGTTTTCAATCCCCTGATTATGTTGTGCTGATGTTTTTAGGCTTAACAGCTATTGCAGCATTTTCAAATAAAGGGCAATTTTTAAAAGCAATGATGATGACGGTGTTTGGCTTGATGCTAGCAACGGTTGGAATTGATCCATCATCAGGTACTGACCGATTTACCTTCGGGCAACCTGATTTACTCGATGGAATAAGCTTTTTATTGGTTGCTATGGCAACATTTGCATTAGCCGAGGCGCTTGTAAATGTTGTAAAACCAGAGAAAAAAGATGCTAAAAACATTAATGACTCAGACACACCGCAAATAGGTTCAACCAAGTTAAACAAAGCCGAGATTAAAGAGATAGCACCAGTGATTGGTCGCTCGTCTATTTTAGGTTTTATAGTGGGAGTGTTACCGGGTGCTGGTGCAACTATTGCGAGTTTTATGGCTTATGCAACAGAGCGAAATTTAGCGCCCAAAGGTTTAAAAGAAAAGTTTGGTAAAGGCTCATTACGTGGTTTGGCTGCCCCTGAGTCGGCAAATAATGCGGCGTGTACAGGATCGTTTGTTCCACTGTTAACGCTTGGTATTCCGGGCTCAGGTACTACGGCAATTATGCTAGGTGCTTTGATTGCTTACGGCATTCAACCAGGTCCAATGCTTATGCAAGAAAACCCAAGTGTATTTTGGGCGGTTATTGTAAGTATGTATTTTGGCAACATTGTTTTATTAATTTTAAACCTGCCACTCATTCCTTATTTTGCAAAAGTATTGGCAATGCCAAAGTCGGTACTCACCGTGATGATATTATTTTTTAGCTTAATTGGTGTTTATTTAGTGTCCTTTAATACCTTCGACTTATTTATGATGGTTGGGTTTGCGGTAGTTGCGCTAGTATTGCGATTACTGTCGTTTCCTATGGCACCATTATTATTAGGTTTTATATTAGGGGATATGATTGAGCGAAACTTCCGTCGTTCAATGATGATTTCTGATGGCTCATTAAGCTTTTTATGGGATCGTCCGCTAACATTGAGCATATTTGTAGTTTCAATTTTAGTGCTGTTGTTTCCGTTAAAAGATTATTTAATGCAACGCCGTGCAGACAAAGAAAATGCATAATTGAGAATGAAATGAAAAACACCAACAAGCTAAATCCATTGCAAAACATGGTCACAAAACCTAAGCGATTAGAAACACGATTAATTATTTGGGTTACAGGATTGTGTGTATTGCAGGCTTTATTATTTGGCGCGTTGGTGTATCAACTTACAGCGCAAAGCTTACATAACCATATTGGCGATAAAGCACTCGCTGTGGCAAGCAGTATTGCCACACGCGCTGATATAATTAATGCACTGGAAATACCAAGTGACTTAACTACCATTAACATGCAAATTGAAAATTTACGACAGTTTGTAGGTGCTGATTTTATTGTTGTTGGCGATGAAAATGCGCTTCGCATTGTGCATCCCGATGAAGATAAAATTGGCAAAAAAATGGTTGGAGGTGATAGTCAAGCTGCATTAAAGGGAGAGCGCTATATTTCGGTAGCTCATGGTAGCTTAGGTGAATCAATTCGTGGCAAAGTGCCGGTGTACGCAGGTAATAATGAAATAGTAGGCGTTGTATCGGTTGGTTTTTTAGTACAATCAATCGATCCGCTTATCCTCTCTCGTAGTAGTGAAATATTAATATGGGGCTTAATACTTGTAGGTTTAAGTATACTGGCGGCTATTTATATTGGACAACGTGTCAGAAATGCTATTTTTGGTCTGCAGCCAGATGAAATTGCACGTTTGTTTTCAGAACAAGATGCAATTTTAAATACCGTACGCAGCGGTATTATTGCACTCGACCCAGACGGAAAAGTACGAAAACTCAATCAACGCGCCTGCGAAATATTAGATAAACCAACTTCAATTATTAATCAGAATCTCACCTTAAACGATTTATTACCTGAACATGCAGGGTTTTTATTGCGTAATCAGCGACGTAAAATAGTGGGGTTTGAATTATTTGCCGCCGATAAACGCCTTATTTTATCGAGATTTTCTTTGCAGGTGCAAGGGCAGGCTGATGGTATCTTACTGAGTATGCGCCCCTCTGATGAACTTGAGTATTTAAGCCAACAACTAACTAAAGTCCAGGCTTTTGCAGAGCTTTTAAGGGTACAAACTCATGACTACTCCAATAAGCTCAATCTAATTGGAGCGTTAGTGCAAATGGGGAAAAATGAACAAGCTATAGAAATAATAGGACAAGAAAGCCAAGGCTCTCAGGCACAAATTCATAACTTGTTAGAGCGCATACAAGACCCTGTGCTTGCTGGTTTGTTGGTAGGTAAATATCATAAAGCAAGAGAATTAAATGTTGCGCTTGAGCTTAACCCCGACAGCCTACTTGGTGTTATTGCACGTAAAGATATGCTTGAGCGGGTCGTGTCTATTTTAGGTAATCTTATAGATAATGCGATTGAGGCAGCTATTAGATCATCGAACTCTCGCTCTGCAAAAGTACGGGTAACCGTTGATGAAACCAGCCAAACCCTCTTATTTGATGTAGAAGATACAGGCTTTGGGTTAGGTTCTGACCATGATGTTATTTTTACCCCTCAGTACAGCTCTAAATCAGGAGCAGAGCATGGTATTGGTTTATATTTAGTAAAAACAAATTTAGACTCATGCGGTGGTACGCTAGAAATTGGTGAGTCAGACCTACTTGGCGCAAGACTAAGTGTTTATATTCCAAAATAATAAGAGCATTAAACATGACGTATTCAGTAGTAATAATTGAAGACGAAGTAGAGGTAGCACAGCTATTAGCGCAGTACTTGTTATTACCAAATGGTATTGCAGGCAATCAAACGCCAAAGCAAAGTTTAAGGCAAGCACAGTATCAGGTAGTGGGCATTGCAGGTAATTTAAGTACGGCAACGGCTTTACTGCATGCAATTGAACCCGATCTGATTTTACTTGATATACATTTACCTGATGGTAACGGACTTGATTTATTGACCGACTTACGACGCCGAACGATTAAAAGCGAAGTTATGCTACTCACTGCTGCAAAAGAGGTCGAAACCCTTGAAAAAGCAATGCAGTTAGGCGCATGCGACTTTTTAGTAAAACCATTAATGTTAAGCCGTCTTGATCAAGCACTTGCACGTTTTGAATCACGTCAGCAATGTTTTTCTGATGCAAGTGAAGTAACGCAGTCAATGGTTGATACGTTATTTGGCTCAAAGCAGCAAACCAACACGTCTGTTCGTTTACCTAAAGGGGTCGACCAACTTACCCTGCAAAAAATACATGATGCTTTTGTAGATCACGCAACCACTGCATTTACTGCTCAGCAAATGGGCGATTTGGTTGGTGTTAGTCGCTCTACAGCACGCCGTTACTTAGAGTATTTGCTTGAATCAGGTAAGTTAACAGCGGATCAAAGTTACGGCAGTATTGGCCGCCCTGAACGTTGCTATAAAATAGCGAAGTAACTTGGTGTATCTGAAACTTAAGTATTAAACGCTATTAATTTCAATGCCTTGCGATTTTTTTGTTATGTTTGATATTTAATAGATTCTGACGATAAAAAAAATATATTGAATTGATTGCATTTTAAGCGGCTTGTATGGTGATGTTCGCATTAAGTGATGTTATACTCCTGCCGAATAATTTATCGACTTTATTAAGAGTAAAATTAATGGCAGATTTATCGAAGTACAGAAACATTGGTATTTTCGCGCACGTTGATGCGGGTAAAACCACGACTACTGAGCGTATCCTAAAGCTTACTGGTCAAATCCATAAAACAGGTGAGGTTCATGATGGTGAATCTACTACTGACTTCATGGAACAAGAAGCTGAGCGCGGTATTACTATCCAGTCTGCGGCTGTAAGCTGTTTCTGGAAAGATCACCGTTTTAACGTTATCGATACTCCTGGACACGTTGACTTCACAGTTGAAGTATACCGTTCACTTAAAGTATTAGATGGCGGTGTTGGTGTATTCTGTGGTTCTGGTGGTGTTGAACCACAATCAGAAACTAACTGGCGCTATGCTAACGAATCAGAAGTTGCACGTATTATCTTTGTAAATAAATTAGACCGTATGGGTGCTGATTTTTACCGTGTTACTGAGCAAGTACGTAAAGTACTTGGCGCAACTCCACTAATCATGACTTTACCAATCGGTATCGAAGATGAGTTTGTTGGTGTTGTAGATGTTTTAACTAAAAAAGCGTACGTATGGGATGACACTGGTCTTCCAGAAAACTACGAAATCACTGACGTTCCTGCAGACATGGTAGAAAAAACTGATGAATACCATGAAATGCTTATCGAAACTGCTGTAGAGCAAGACGATGACCTTATGGAAGCGTACATGGAAGGTGAAGTACCTTCTATCGAAGATATCAAGCGTTGTATCCGTAAAGGTACTCGTGACCTTGCTTTCTTCCCTACGTTCTGTGGTTCTGCTTTCAAAAACAAAGGCATGCAACTAATCCTTGATGCTGTTGTTGACTACTTACCTGCTCCAACAGAAGTTGATCCTCAACCTCTTATGGATGAAGAAGGTAACGAAAATGGCGAATTCGCAATCGTATCTGCTGACGAACCTTTCAAGGCGCTAGCATTTAAGATAATGGATGACCGTTTTGGTGCATTAACTTTCGTACGTATCTACTCAGGTAAGCTTAATAAGGGTGACACTATCCTTAATGCGTTTACTGGTAAAACTGAGCGTGTTGGCCGTATGGTTGAGATGCAAGCAGATGACCGTAACGAATTAACTAGCGCACAAGCTGGTGACATCATTGCTATCGTAGGCATGAAAAATGTGCAAACTGGTCACACTCTATGTGATCCTAAGCACCCAGTAACACTTGAGCCAATGGTATTCCCAACTCCAGTAATCTCGATTGCTGTACAGCCTAAAGATAAAGGCGGTAATGAGAAAATGGGTGTTGCTATCGGTAAAATGGTTGCAGAAGATCCATCTTTCCAAGTTGAGACTGATGAAGATTCAGGCGAAACTATCCTTAAAGGTATGGGTGAGCTTCACTTAGATATCAAAGTTGATATCCTTAAGCGTACTTACGGTGTAGACCTTATCGTTGGTCAACCACAGGTTGCTTACCGTGAAACTATCACTCGTGAAATCGAAGATAGCTACACGCATAAGAAACAATCTGGTGGTTCTGGTCAGTTCGGTAAAATCGACTACCGCATCAAGCCAGGCGAAGTTGCTTCAGGCTTCACATTTAAATCATCAGTTGTTGGTGGTAACGTACCTAAAGAATTCTGGCCTGCAGTTGAGAAAGGCTTTAAGTCAATGATGGGCGAAGGTGTTCTAGCTGGCTTCCCAGTATTAGACGTTGAAGTTGAACTTTTTGACGGTGGTTTCCATGCCGTGGATTCATCTGCAATCGCGTTCGAAATCGCTGCTAAAGGTGCTTTCCGCCAATCGATCCCTAAAGCGGGCGCACAACTTCTTGAGCCAATCATGAAAGTTGACGTGTTCACTCCAGAAGATCACGTTGGTGACGTAATTGGTGACCTTAACCGTCGTCGTGGTATGCTAAGCGACCAAGAAGCTGGTTTAACTGGCGTTCGCATTAAAGCTGACGTTCCGTTATCAGAAATGTTCGGTTACATTGGTTCACTACGTACAATGACATCTGGTCGTGGTCAGTTCTCTATGGAGTTCTCACACTACGCACCATGTCCACAAAACGTAGCTGACACAGTAATCGCTGCAGAAAAAGAGAAAAAAGCTGCTAAGTAATTAGCTCTTTAACTCTTTAAAAAACCCGCACATGTTGCGGGTTTTTTATTGCCTATAATTTGGTTTTATTTTTTATAACTACTCTTTTTTATATTGTTACAAAGCAGGGATTTGTTATACACGTCTATGCACAGAGCGTTATATCAATAGTGAGGAAATTACTGTTGTATCATTTAGCTCGTTTTTTCTTTTCACTATTTTTAAGTAGAACTGGAGAATGGTAAGGTTTTTCATTTTTATAACTGGCAACTTGATGATGAAATGTAATCAGCTATTTCTAAAATGTACTGTAATAAGTTAGCTAAAAAAGTAGAAAATATTAGCGGCAAATGCAGCGCATGATTTTTTAATTTAGATAGAAAAAAGGAGCAATTAATTGCTCCTTTTTTGTTTTTATTTTATAACGCGCTAATTAAACTTTTTTATAGCCTTAGCTTTTAGCGCTTTCATCTTTAGCCTGCGTGGCTTTTTAAAAGATTGTATAGGCATTGATACCATATGCTCTTGTGGCAGTGCCGGAATTGTTTGTGGGTAAGTTCCTTCCTCTGGCACGGAAATCTCTTTTAGATGTACTTTAAGCGCCTCTAGAGTTGAGTCGTTATCAACTTCACTAGGGCAAATAAATATACCTAACTTTCTTAGCTGTACGCCAAGTTTGATACTACTGGTATAACGGATAATTGGAGCACCTAATACTAAGCCTAATAATATAGGTGATAGCCACCAAAAGAAGACAGGTGTGAAGTAGTAGGCTGTGCTGCCCCATGCTATAGCCACAATAGTAGAGAATAACGTATAACCAAACGCTTCTTTCCACGGAACCATACGACCTTCGCGCGGTTGTGCATCCCACTTCACTTTTTTACCTAAAAATACGCAAAGTACAAAGTAAGCATGAAATACCATCATTAATGGTGCAACAATAATAGCAAATACAGTTTCAATAATTGAACCTAGAATTAATTTAATTGAACCACCAAAGCGTTTGTTTCTATGTATTAGGGTGACTATTACGCCCATTAATTTAGGCATTAATAAAATAATAATAGTTAAATACAAGAGTGAATCAATAAGATCGGTTTTAGCTATTTGCCATGTAGGAAATAATTGATAAACACGATTAAAGTACACATCACTATTTAATGCGCGCGTTACTGCATCAATAGTACTTAGCGCTAGCATTGAGAGCCAAATTAGTGACGAAATATAAGCGGTTGCACCTAATAGAAAGTGCAGCTTACTCATTAATTTTAATTTAGATGACGATAGTAAACCTAAGTGCTGAATATTACCCTGTACCCAGCGTCTATCGCGTACAGCATAATCGAGAATATTACTTGGTACTTCTTCGTAGCTACCTTCAATATCTGATAGTAATAGTACATCCCAACCTGCACTATGAAGTAGTGATGCTTCTACAAAGTCATGACTTAAAATCTCACCGCCAAAGGGTGCGTTACCTTTAAGTGTTGGCAAGCCACAGCACGTTATAAATGCTTCAACTCTAATGATTGCATTATGACCCCAGTAATTGGCTTTATCTGTTTGCCAAAATGCTGAGCCAGTAGCGAGCATTGGGCTATATAGCACTGACGCAAACTGTAAAAAACGACCAAAAAAGGTATCTTGACGAACAGGTATTGGAATCGTTTGGATCAGGCCTGCTTGTGGGTTGTTTAGCATGCTTGTAGTAAGTTCTAACATACATTTACCGGTCATTACGCTATCTGCATCAAGCACAATCATATGGTCGTAATTACTTCCCCAGCGCTCACAAAAGTCGGTTAGGTTACCTACTTTGCGGTGTTTGTTATCTTCGCGACGACGATAAAAAACATGCTTTGCTGTATCCCCTAAACGTTCGCACAATGCATGCCATGCACTTAGCTCGTTTTTAACTATTTGAGGGTCTTGTGTATCGCTTAATAAATAAAAATCAAAATTATCAAGCTGACCAGTTTCTTTTAACGATTGTAGGCTTACTTCAAAGCCCGCGATAACACGGTGGGTATCTTCGTTATAAATAGGCATTACAACGGCGGTTTTCTGAGCGTTAATTGCCTCGTTATTGAACTCAATTGGTTTAATACGTTTTAACGTAAGCGGGTCAATTCGAAACAACTGTAGTACAAAGCCGATTGTGCCACTACAAAAAGCCGTTACAATCCAAGCAAATGTGATTGAGAATAATACTAAAAGGGCATACTCAAGTAATGTCATACCGTTTGAGCTTAAAATCTCAAACATAATAGATATGCCGTAGCCAGATGTGCCAAGTGCCGCAATGGCAAATAGCCATACTCTTAGTGTTTTGAATGGCATTGGAGTGCCCCTACCTTTATTACTTGATGTCATTTGGGTACCAAACATAGCTCCATACCTCGCTAATTTCTTTGTCACGTAGTTTTAACGATAAACGCATATCAACGGGTTGATCGTCCTGTGGTGCAATTTTAAAGGCTACACGCCATCCACGTGAATCCGGAAGTTTTTGTACATTCACGTCGGTTACTTCGCCTGTTGTAAGTTGAATGTCGGCATCTAGTTTTAACTGTTTAGACAGTTGATTTATTTCTGAACCAGTAAAATCAACAGTAAATTGGCGGTGGCTTTTTGGTGGTGGGTTGTCCTCACCTGGTAATGCGGCGCTACCAATTCTTGTACGTAGTACACGTGCTTTCTCGTGCTGAGTTAAAACTGAATTAAAGGTGGTCATTTTGTAGCTTAATTTTAATGAATCTCCGGCCTTCATTGGTTTTTCTGGTACCCAGTAACTTACGATATTGTCGTTAGTTTCTGTATCAGTCGGTATTTCTACAAGCTCTACACGACCATTTCCCCACTCACCTTGTGGTTCAATCCATAGGCTAGGGCGGTCGTGGTAATGTGCTTCTGTGTCTAGATAGTTATTAAAGTCTCGGTCTCGTTGAGCTAACCCAAAACCTTTTGGGTTATTGTACGAAAATGAAGTAACGCTGAGTTGTGATGGGTTATTAAGAGGACGCCATACCCACTTGTCATCAGCAGATTGAGTTAGTAGGCCATCCGAGTCATGAACTTCAGGGCGATAATCATCAAAAAATTTGGTGCTATTTTCGCCGTGATAAAACATACTCGTTAATGGTGCTACACCCAGTTTTTTAATATCTTTACGCGCAAAAATCTGCATATCAACATCAACTAGCATATTAGTTGTAGGGTCGACGCTAAATTTGTACGCACCAGAAATAGATGGACTATCCAATAATGCAAAAATGGTGATTTGTGTTTGCTCTGCCTTTGGTTTAACTAACCAAAACTCTTTGAACATTGGAAATTCTTCACCCGAATTCTCAGCAGTATCAATGGCAAGGCCCCTTGCTGATAAGCCATAAACTTGTTGAGGGCCAACGACTCTAAAATACGATGCACCCTGAAATACCATTACTTCGTCTTTATACTCGTTAGTATTTAATGGGTAATGTAAGCGAAATCCAGCATGGCCTAGTTGAGTGCCCGCCACACTTTTAGCTATTTCTTCTTGTAGTGGTGCAGCAGTGCCATCGTATTGGTAAAAGTCGGTGCTGAAAGGTAAGCGGCTACGTTTAGAGTCGCTATCAACAGTATTTATTGTTACAGGTGTTTTATATAAAAAACCAGGGTGGAATAATTGCAGCTCGTACAGGCCTTCATCTTTCCACACCGCTTTGTCTTTTTTAAATCGAATTGAACGATAGTCTTGATAATCAATATTATTTAGCGCTTCAAGCTCGATGTTTTTAGGTGCAACATATTCTTCGCTTGCTAACTTTTTAGCGCGAGCGCTAATTACATCAAATAAGCTACTTTGTGGAATTGCTACATCTACAGTTGCAGCAATCGCTTGGTTGCTATTGCCCCAAGTCGAAAAAATAATAAGTAGACCCAGTAGTGGTGCTGACTTTTTTTGCCATTTAGGCAAGTTTTGGGTTAGTTGTTTCATTCTCATTCCTTTATAAAAACACGACTTATTTTTACGTTTAGGGTAAATATTGATTTTGTTTTGTAAGTATCTTCTAATTTACTTAAAGCAAAATGTGAACCCTTATAAAAGTTCATATTTTTCAATAGGAAAATCAATATACGTAACTCATTGAGGTTTTGTTGTGTAAAATTCACTCAATCTTATGTAGTTGTTACTGATTAATTACTAGAAGACTCACTAATCGTATGAACATATTACGGGGAGTTTAATGAAGCTTGTCTGAATTACATTTGTATAAAATAAAAAAGCCGCAAA
>NZ_JACJDW010000027.1:0-57751 GCF_014163745.1 Pseudoalteromonas sp. SR44-2
CTTCAAGTGTTGCTTGCAGTGCTTGTTCTATATTCACAAAAAATCCGTAGTTAGTTTCCTAACTACGGATTTTGCATGATCGCTTGGATCGGTCAACCGGTCATTTTCTTAACTGATCGGCATTACGCTTAGGCGTCTTTTTTTGTTTGTTGTTTACCACACCTAAGCGCCTCATCATTTAATAAAGCACTTTTAGTACATGATCTTTTTTCACTTAAATTTTTAATTTTATTGCACAAAAATACACATTCGTGACTAGACTTTAAAAGGTAAGCACCTTTTTACAGCGGGTTTCGGAGGTTATTATGACGATTTTTGAGCATTACCAAGCACGATATGAAGCGGCACAGGAAGAAGAATACAGTATCGCTGAATTTCTTGAGATTTGTAAAACCGATAAGTCTGCCTACGCCAGCGCACCAGAACGCCTACTCATGGCAATTGGCGAACCACACATGGTAGATACCGCAACGGATGCACGACTAAGTCGATTATTTTCAAATAGAGTAGTTGCGCGCTACCCTGCCTTTGCTGATTTTTATGGTATGGAAGACGCCATTGAGCAAATAGTCTCTTATTTAAAACATGCGGCCCAAGGGCTTGAAGAATGCAAACAAGTGCTTTATTTACTTGGACCTGTTGGTGGGGGTAAATCATCCATTGCTGAAAAACTAAAGTATTTAATGCAACAAGTGCCTATTTATTCAATTAAAGGGTCTCCTGTAAACGATCACCCCCTCTGCTTGTTTGATCCTATCGAAGATGCAGACGTACTCAGCAAAGAATACGGTATTAAACCGCGCTACTTAAAAACCATTATGTCGCCTTGGGCTGGCAAACGCTTAAAAGAGTTCAATGGTGATATAAGCCAGTTTAGAGTGGTTAAACGCTACCCTTCTATTTTAAACCAAATAGGCATTGCCAAAACCGAACCAGGAGATGAAAACAACCAAGATATTTCAGCACTGGTTGGTAAGGTCGATATTCGCCAGCTTGAGCACTTTGCCCAAAACGATCCTGATGCATACGCCTACTCTGGCTCTTTATGTTTAGCTAACCAAGGGCTGATGGAATTTGTAGAAATGTTTAAAGCGCCTATTAAAGTGCTGCATCCTTTACTTACCGCCACCCAAGAAGGTAACTATAACGGCACAGAAGGCATTAGTGCCCTGCCCTTTAATGGCATGATCCTCGCTCACTCGAATGAGTCTGAGTGGCAAACCTTTAAAAACAATAAAAACAACGAAGCATTTTTAGACCGTGTTTATATTGTAAAAGTCCCTTATTGCCTACGTGTAACTGAAGAAATTAAAATTTACGACAAATTACTTGAGCACAGCGAGCTATACAACGCGCCATGTGCACCGGGGACACTTAAGACATTGGCGCAATTTACGACGCTATCACGTTTAAAAGAGCCAGAAAATTCAAGTATCTATTCTAAAATGCGGGTATACGATGGCGAGACCCTAAAAGACACCGACCCTAAAGCAAAATCGTATCAAGAGTATCGTGATTACGCAGGTGTTGATGAAGGTATGACGGGGCTCTCTACGCGCTTTGCGTTTAAAATTTTGTCCCGAGTGTTTAACTTTGATACCACTGAGGTTGCTGCAAATCCGGTGCATTTGTTCTATGTGCTTGAGCAACAGATAGAGCGCGAGCAATTTTCAAGTGAAATAGAAGAGCGTTATTTAAGCTTTTTAAAAGGCTATTTAATTCCACAATATGTCGAGTTTATAGGTAAAGAATTGCAAACCGCTTATTTAGAATCGTACTCAGAATACGGACAAAATATTTTTGACCGTTATGTTATTTATGCAGACTTTTGGATACAAGACCAAGAATATCGTGACCCTGATACTGGTCAGCTATTTGACCGCGCAGCGCTAAACGCTGAACTTGAAAAAATAGAAAAGCCAGCGGGTATTTCTAATCCTAAAGATTTTCGTAATGAAATAGTGAACTTTGTACTGCGTGCCCGTGCACACAACAACGGTAAAAACCCACTATGGACAAGCTACGAAAAACTACGCACGGTGATTGAGAAAAAAATGTTCTCTAATACCGAAGATTTACTACCCGTTATTTCGTTTAATACTAAAACGTCTGCCGAGGATCAGCAAAAGCACGAAGACTTTGTGAACCGTATGGTCGAAAAAGGCTATACACAAAAACAAGTTCGCTTGCTTTCTGAGTGGTATTTACGGGTTAGAAAATCGCAATAACCTTCATAGTCGTAGTATATAGGAGGTCAATATGGCGCATTTTATAGATAGGCGTTTAAACGGAAAAAATAAAAGTACGCTTAATCGCCAGCGCTTTATTAGGCGCTATAAAAAGCAAATTAAAGAAGCGGTTTCAGATGCGATTAACAAACGCAGCGTTACCGATTCAAGCTCTGGTGAGAGTATTTCTATTCCACAACGCGATATCAGTGAACCTACATTTCATCAAGGGCAAGGCGGGAATAGAGAACAAATTCACCCTGGTAACGATCAGTTTTCTACAGGTGATAAAATTGAGCGCCCTAAAGGCGGACAAGGCGGTGGTGCCGGTGAAGGTGACGCCAGCGATTCGGGCGAGGGACAAGATGAGTTTGTATTTTCAATATCAAAAGATGAATACCTTGATTTACTGTTTGAAGATCTAGAACTTCCTAACTTACAAGAAAACCAACTTGATAAGTTAGTGCAAATGAAAACCCATCGCGCAGGATTTTGTAGCGACGGCATGCCAAGTAATATTGACATTGTCCGCTCTCTTCAAGGCTCGCTTGCACGGCGTGTTGCCATGAGTGCAGGTAAAAAACGCCGTTTAAAAGAGCTCGAAGAACAACTTGCTCTGCTGCTTGCTGGTTCACATAGCGATAAAGCGGCAATTGCTTTATTACAAAAAGAAATTGCAGCATTAAAAGTGCAAATTAAATCGGTCCCGTTTATTGATAACTACGATTTACGTTTTCGTAATTACGAAAAGCGCCCTCACCCCACCAGCAAAGCCGTGATGTTTTGTATTATGGATGTGTCAGGCTCAATGGATCAGCCAACAAAAGACATGGCAAAGCGTTTTTATATTTTGCTCTATCAATTTTTAACACGCAGCTATAAAGACATAGAAGTTGTTTATATTCGCCACCACACACAAGCTAAAGAAGTAGACGAACAAGAGTTTTTTTACTCCCAAGAAACTGGCGGCACTATTGTTTCGAGCGCTCTTAAATTAATGAACGAAATAATAAAAGAGCGTTATCACGCAAATGAGTGGAATGTATACGCCGCACAAGCCTCTGATGGCGATAACTGGGCAGACGACACCCCGCAGTGTGGTGAAATATTACGTAATAAGCTCTTAAGCGCAGTACGTTATTTTGCTTATATTGAAATAACCACTCGTGCCCATCAAAGCCTATGGCGCGAATATGAATCTATAACACACAGCCATAATAATTTCGCCATACAGCATATTCAAAGCGTTGAAGATATTTACCCAATTTTTAGGGAGCTATTTAAAAAAGGTCGTCAACAGCAAAACTCTGCATAGCCAAAAGCGAGGTAACATTATGAATGATAAACGATTGAGTGATGGCCCAGATTGGACCTTTGATTTATTAGATGAGTACCAAGGTGAAATTGCTCGTGTTGCAGCTCACTATAGGTTAGACACCTACCCTAATCAAATTGAAGTGATAACCGCAGAGCAAATGATGGATGCTTACTCAAGTGTTGGTATGCCTATTGGCTACAGTCATTGGTCGTACGGTAAAAAGTTCATTCAAACAGAGCAAAATTATAAGCGCGGACAAATGGGTCTCGCTTACGAAATAGTGATAAATTCAGACCCTTGTATTGCGTACTTAATGGAAGAAAACACCCTACCTATGCAAGCGCTTGTAATGGCACATGCGTGTTACGGACATAACTCATTTTTTAAAGGTAATTACTTATTTAAAACCTGGACCGATGCAGGTTCAATTATTGATTACTTGGTATTTGCTAAAAACTACATAAGCCGCTGTGAAGAAAAGCATGGTATTACACAAGTAGAAGCCCTACTCGACTCATGTCATGCATTAATGAATTACGGGGTCGATCGCTACAAACGTCCACAACAAATATCGCTATTTGAAGAGCAAAAACGCCAACAAGAGCGCGAAGACTACCTTCAATCGCAAGTAAACGAATTATGGCGAACTATTCCTGAGCAACAGCAAGAAACCAAAAAGAAAGTCCGCCATTTCCCTTCTGAACCTCAAGAAAATATTTTGTATTTTATTGAAAAAAATGCCCCATTACTGGACTCTTGGCAACGTGAAGTGATACGTATTGTTCGTAAAATTTCGCAATACTTTTACCCACAAAAACAAACTCAAGTAATGAACGAAGGCTGGGCAACTTTTTGGCATTACACCATCCTTAATCACTTATATGATGAGGGAAAGCTCACCGACTCTTTCATGTTAGAGTTTCTACAAAGCCACACCAACGTAGTTTATCAGCCACCTTATAACAGTAAATATTATTCAGGCATTAACCCATATGCTTTAGGCTTTAATATGATGGTTGATATTCGCAGAATATGTGAATACCCAACTGAAGAAGATAAACGCTGGTTTCCTGAATATGCAGGTAGTAACTGGCTAGATACACTGCATTTTGCAATGGAAAACTTTAAAGATGAGAGTTTTATTAGCCAGTTTTTATCGCCGAAGTTAATTCGTGATTTTAAATTATTTACTATTATTGACCATACTAATAATCCCCATTTAGAGATTGGCGCAATACATAACGACAACGGCTATAAGGCAGTGAGAGAAGCACTCTCAGCGCAGCACAATTTAAGTAATCATGAGCCTAACATTCAAGTGTATGATGTTGATATTAGAGGTGACCGTTCATTAACCCTACGCTATGTACCCCATAACAATATTCCTTTAGCAAACTCGCACGAGGAAGTGCTTAAGCATCTTTACAGATTATGGGGCTTTAAAGTAAAACTAGAACAAGAGTCAAATTCTGGTGAAGTTTCAATGATTGGTCAATGCCCAACAGATGACTCTCGACACACAACACAATAATGAAGGGCAATACAATTTCCATACTGATTGGGTTTGCCCAGCAGATTGTAAAAAAACACGGTATTATTTAACCCTAAATTCTGGATATAAAAAATGACGCTTAAGCGTCATTTTTTATATCTTCGTAGGCTATTACTTTATTTCGCCCTGTATTTTTAGACTGGTACAGTGCTTTATCTGCAGCCTCTATCCAGCGCTCATGATTTTTAAAATCATTACTGCTACCAGCCAGCCCTATACTTACCGTCATTGTTATTTCAAAGTGTTTATACTTAACAGGGTTAGTTTCAATCAATACCCTTAAACGCTCAGCAAATATAAAAGCGCCTTCTTTGTCTGTATCAAGTAATGTCACTGCAAACTCTTCACCGCCATAGCGCCCTGCAACATCAGTCTCGCGCAGCGTCGTACGTAGTAAGTTAGATAAATGACGAAGCGATTCATCACCACAGCTATGGCCATATTCATCATTTATTTTTTTAAAGTGATCAATATCAAACATTAATAATGTACTACAGCCACCACTTCGCTTAACTCTTAAAAACTCTTGGCGTAGCGTACCTTCCCAATGTCCACGGTTTGCAAGCTGCGTTAAGCTATCTGTTTGACTTACTTGTTCTAATTTTTTATTTAACTCTTCAAGCTCTTTTTTATTTACCGCGACATCTGTTACATCATATAAAATAATACAAATATGGCTAACTTCGCCCATCGTATTGGTAAGAGGGATAAATGTCGCATTTTGATACATGTAATCAGCTTTACCAGTAATAGGTCGATAATTTTTAAACCTAAAAATGTATGGCTGCTGCTCCCAAATCGTAAAAGAGCGGTTTTTTAAAACAAAAACCGATTCTGATTTACTTCTAAACCATTTTTCGTCTATTGCAGGAAATAAATCAAATAGATCTTTATCTTTTACTGCGCTTGGTAGAAGCCCTGAATGGTTTTCCATAAAACCATTCCATACACACACCTTATAATCCCTATCGAGTACCACAAGGCCTACATCAACGGTATTAAACATATCCATTAACCAATGGATCTCATTCATTTCTAAATCAGCGGCCATAACTTAATCTTCTAATAGGTAAGCAACTTTGTATTTCAAAGTTTTAAGTGAATCTTCAGTAAATAACAGCATGAGGTCGCAATTTATATCATGGTTTTCAATACCGTAACTAATCTCTATTGCAAGGGTGCGTTGCCAACGTGACTTGTTTGATTTAACCAACTCAGATACATCTCTGTGTTGGCCAAGTACAATCGGGTGCCCTTGACTAAATGACATATCGAGCTGTTTTGAAAGACCCGTTAAAATAGCGCCTATCAAAATATTACTAATATCCATAAGCAGCTCAAGTTCAACTTTATCGTTTAACTCGCCGTCATAGTTCATCAAAGAAGCTATTTCTTTAAAGCTTGAATCATTTAAAAGTAATAGCGCCTCGCCCGAAATACCACCGCCAATAAAGCCCTGACACACACCCGATGTAGCTGCGTTATTATCTATAGACTGCAGCGCCATATCGAGTTCATTAACTTCCAAAATATTCACATTAGGAATTGGTAACTCTACAAATACATTAAGAAGACGTGCAAGTAAATCCCCAGCCTGCCCCATAGCAACGTTAGTTAGCTCTTGGTATATATCACGAACATCAGGGTCGACTTGCTCTCCTAGCGAATGAGAGAGACGCTCACGCATGGCTTTATCTTTAATCCCATGGTGTTCAATTATGCTGGCTAGTTTTTCGGGGGAACATGGTTTTTGAATAAAATCGATAGCACCAAGCTCAAGCACTCTTTGGTGTGCACTTGGTTGTATATCACCAGAGACAACAACAGTGAGAATATTAAGCCCCTGTTCTTTCATAGCGATTAATACTTCATAACCGTCCATTTCTGGCATGTTTAAATCGAGAAAAAGTATCTCTGGTTCAATTAACTTTATTTGCTTTATACAATCAACGCCGTCAAGTGCAAATTCAACTTTAATGTCCCAATCTTCAGGTAATGAGCGAGCCAACTGACGTCTAGCTAATTTCGAGTCATCACATATTAATACCGATGTTGACATATTATCTCTCTGTTTCTAAACCAGTAATGAGCATTAAAATCATTTTATGATGGTTTTTATTTTTATTATTGAAGATATCTTTTGTAACTTCATGTTAATCAAAGTTTAGCATAGTTACAATTTTTATATTTCAGAGCTAATACACACTCTATTAAGCAGGTTTAATCACTTGGTAACTAAAGCCCAGTATAATACACTGACGCCCATTGCGTTAATTTAAAAGGAAATACCTTATGTTACGTTCACTTGCCTTTGCTTTGAGTGCATTTTGTTCTGTGGCTATTGCAGCCGACTATCCAGAAAACACACTTGATGCAGGAAAAGTATCCGCACAAGGCAAACCAGTCACTTTATTAGGTCAAGGTATCTCAATTGGAGATAGTGCGCCAAACTTTAAAGTTGTTGATGACAACTTTACTCCAGTGACACTTGAGGATTATAAAGGCCAAGCTGTATTAATAAGTGTAGTACCCAGCCTAGATACCGGTATTTGTAGCCTGCAAACTAAGCACTTTAATGAAAAAGTAGCCTCACAATTCCCAAGTGTAGTTATGCTAACAATTAGTGCTGATTTACCATTTGCTCAAAAGCGTTTTTGCAAAGCTGAAAATATCGATAAAATCATTACGTTATCAGATTCTGTTTGGCGTGATTTTGGTCAAAAATACGGATTGATTATTAAAGATATGGGCTTACTAACGCGAACTGTATTTATTTTGGATGAAAGCCATAACGTCATTTATAAACAGTTAGTTAGTAGCCTTTCAACTGAACCTGAATACAACAGCGTGATTGAAAAACTTAAAACACTGTAAAGTCCATTAAGTAGCACTAATTAAGCAATGCTAAATAGCCTTAAAACAAAAAACCGCCAATTGGCGGTTTTTTAATGTGCTTTTATAATTAACCTAAAAGTTCACCAAGTTGTTGGCTAACAGTTTCAACAGCTTGTGTACCATCTAGTTTATGGTATTGAGTATTACCAGCAGCCGCTTCTGCTTGATAGTAATCAACCAATGGCATAGTTTGCTCGTGGTAAATACCTAAACGTTTACGTACTGTTTCTTCAGTATCATCAGCGCGAACAATTAAGTCTTCGCCAGTTTCGTTGTCTTTACCTTCCACTTTTGGTGGATTATAAACAACGTGGTAAACACGACCAGAACCAGGATGAACACGACGTCCGCCCATACGCTCAACAATGACTTCATCAGCCACATCAAATTCAATAACGTGATCAACCACTACGCCATTTTCTTTCATTGCATCCGCTTGTGGGATTGTACGCGGGAAGCCATCAAGTAAAAAACCTTTCTCACAATCCGCTTTAGTAATACGCTCTTTAACTAAACCAATAATAATATCGTCAGAAATTAGTTGACCAGCATCCATTACTTTTTTTGCTTCTAGACCCAGTGGCGTGCCTTCTTTAATTGCTGCACGTAACATATCGCCAGTAGAAATTTGTGGAATACCGTATTTGTCCATTAAAAACTGAGCTTGAGTACCTTTACCTGCACCCGGCGCGCCCAAAAGAATAATGCGCATATTATTGTCCCCTAGTATGGATATTTATTTTAAAGCCTGAATTCTTCCACAAGCGCCGCCGATACTCAAGCAACTTATACTAATTGATGAGCCGTTGGGGTGTTTACAGGGCATTAAAAAAGGGAACACACGTTCCCTTTTATTTAAAGTACATAATTTATACTTTATTAACTGAGTAAATACCTATTTGCTTATTTACTTAGTTCAAGCATCAATTTATTTAAGCGAGTAACAAATCCTGTTGGATCTTTAAGTGTACCGCGTTCTGCAAGTAGTGCTTGATCTAGTAAAACGTGTGACCACTGCGCAAACTTATCTTCATCTTGTTCGTCATTTAAGTGCTTAACAAGTTGATGCTCTGGGTTTAGCTCAAACACAGGTTTTGCTTCAGGGGCTGCTTGACCAACAGATTCCATTAGCTTTTGCATTTGTGAGCTCATGTCGTTGTCGTCGCTTACAACACATGCTGGAGAATCTGTTAAGCGGTGCGTAAAGCGCACTTCTTTAACGTCATCACCTAGTGCTGTTTTAATACGTTCAACAAGCCCAGCCATTTCTTTTTCAGACTCTTCTTGCGCTTTTTTAGTTTCTTCGTCGTCAAGCTTACCTAAATCTAAGTCACCACGTGTGATTGACTGTAGCTGCTTATCAGCAAATTCAGTTAAGTGGCTCATCATCCACTCGTCAACACGGTCACTTAGTAGTAATACTTCAATGCCTTTTTTGCGGAAAATCTCTAAATGCGGTGAGTTTTTCGCAGCGGTGAATGTATCAGCTACTACGTAGTAAATTTTGTCTTGGCCTTCGTTCATGCGTTCAACATATTGCTCAAGCGACACATCTTGTGTTTCTGAGTCAGTATGTGTCGAAGAAAAACGAAGTAGCTTACAAATAGCTTCTTTATTTGCAGCATCTTCAGCTGGGCCTTCTTTCATTACTTGACCAAACTCATTCCAAAATACTTGGTAATCCTCAGCTTTGTTTTTAGCCATACGCTCAAGCATTTTAATAATACGCGATGTACACCCTTTACGAATAGCTTGCGTTACTTTGTTGTCTTGTAGAATTTCACGAGATACGTTCAGTGGTAAATCGTTTGAATCTAGTAAGCCTTTTACAAAGCGAAGGTAGCTTGGCATGAATTGCTCAGCATCATCCATTACAAACACACGTTGTACGTAAAGTTTTAAACCACTTTGACGTTCACGGTTCCATAAGTCGAAAGGTGCTTTTTTAGGAATATATAAAAGGCTAGTGTATTCAGTTTTACCTTCAACCTTATTATGTGCCCAGCTAAGTGGCTCTTCCCAATCATGGCTTACATGCTTGTAAAACTCTTTGTATTCATCATCAGAAAGCTCTGATTTATCGCGTGTCCACAATGCAGTCGCGCGGTTAATGCTTTCCCACTCACCTGGTACTGCTGGAATTTTTTCGCCGTCTTCGCCTTCAGATTCAGGCACTTCTGCTTTAAACATTTGTACTGGCGTTGAGATGTGATCAGAGTATTTAGTAACGATACTACGTAGGCGCCAGTCATCAGCAAATTCTTTTTCTTCATCGCGAAGATGTAAAATAATGTCGGTACCACGGCCTTCTTTTTCAATTTCTTGAAGTGTGTATTCGCCTTCACCTTGAGATTCCCACTCGTAAGCGGTTGTTTCACCGGCTTTACGTGTACGAACAGTCACTAAATCAGCAACAATAAATGCTGAGTAAAAACCAACACCAAATTGACCAATTAATTGTGAATCTTTACTTTGATCACCCGTTAAGTTTTTGAAAAACTCAGCAGTACCCGACTTTGCAATAGTACCTAATGAGCTAATGATTTCATCGCGCGTCATACCAATACCATTATCTGAAATGGTAATTGTATTTGCTTCTTTATCTGCACTAATACGAACACGTAAATCGGCATCACCTTGGTAAAGGTCACCTTGAGATAATGCTAAAAAGCGTAACTTGTCTGCTGCGTCTGATGCATTTGACACAAGCTCACGTAAAAATATTTCTTTATTAGAATAAAGAGAATGAATCATTAAGTTTAATAATTGTTTTACTTCTGTTTGAAAGCCTAATGTTTCTTTTTGTGCTGCAGTCATTTATATATCTCCAATTTGCAAAGTGTCTGCGTTATGCACTTAATATGGGGTGAGGTGTTAGAACTTCAAGGGAAAAATTTAAAAAAGGTGAAACGAAAACAAAGAACCATTAATTTGTTTAAAACGAATGCGGACAATTAATATGAATCTTTTCACCAGTTGTTGGATGTTCAAAATATAAATCGCTGGCATGTAATTGTAACCGCCGTGCCATATGTTCACTTTGCGCACTTTTATATAAATCACAGCCTAAAATTGGGTGCCCTATAAACTGGCTGTGTATTCGTAATTGATGGGTACGCCCAGTAATAGGTGTAAATTGCACTAAGGTTCTGCACGGCTGCCTGAGCCGCTCAAGTACTTTATATTCACTCAGCGATGTTTTACCTGTCGATTGGCAAATTTTAACACGCGGAAAAAGCAGTTTATCTTTTGCAATTGGCGCAGTAATTTGCCCTTCATCAACAGCCAAGCATCCCTCTAACATGGCAACATAACGCTTTTGAATAGTGCGTGCCTGAAATTGCTTATTAAGGTGCTTTGACGCAATCGCGTTTAATCCAACAATCATAATGCCCGATGTGCCCAAATCTAGCCGATGCGGTAACTTAGCCTCTGCGAATGCAGCTGTTAAGCCCTTTTGACCATTTACTAAGCGGTAATGCACTGAGTCCCAATTAAGCGGATTTTTACCTGATAAACTTAATAGTCCACTGGGTTTATTGATCAGTAAAATATCGTCATCTTGATATAATATTTCAATCAACCCGTCGCACTTAGGGGCTACAAAATCATCAACTATAATGGGTTGTTCTGAAGGTGTTTGCGATGTTGAGTTAGCCATTAAGTTAATCATTAAATTAGTCACTATCTTTTGAATGAAGCGCTTTTAAAGCCAATACTTTTTCACGTAAATCATCTGCTACTACTTTATCAGCAGCAATCGGGGCACCGACTGCAACCGACACCAAAGACCATTTTAATCGAGGTAATTGCCATTTAGCTTTACGGCTAAACATGCTGCCCCATAAACCACCTAAGTGCACAGGAATAACGGGCACAGGTGAGCGCTCAATAATACGCTCGATTCCACGGCGAAAAATATCCACTGAGCCGTCACTGGTTAGTTTTCCTTCAGGGAAAATACCAACAAGTTCGCCTTTATTAAGCGCAGCAGCTACTTCGTCAAAGGCTTTTTTAAACGCTTCTGGATTGGTTTTTTCACTGTTAATGGGAATAGCCTTAGCCATTTTAAATAACCAATGTAGGGCCGGCGAATAATAAATAGGGGCAAATACCATAAATCGGATAGGCCTTGGTGATGCGGCTAAAATAAACATCCAATCAACAAAGCTGACATGATTACACACGACAACCGCAGCGCCTGCATCAGGTATATTACTTTCACCTTTTGTACGCACTCTGTACATACAAATAGCTAAAATATATATAATAAATCGTAAAAAGAACTCTGGTACTTTGGTATAAATATAAACAGAGATAAGTAAGTTTAGCCCAGCAAGTAACAGTAGCAACTCTGAAATACTCCACTGAAAAACAGACAGCGTTACAATACTTAAAACAGCACTGCCCACCATAAACAGTGCATTTAATACATTGTTAGCCGCTATAACTCGTGAGCGACTCGACTCTTCAGTACGCTGTTGAATAAGCGCATACAGCGGTACAGTGTAAAAACCAGAGCCAATACCAATGCCTGCCATCCAAACAAAGTGCCACACCATATCGCCTGTTTTTAATAGCTCCTGAAGCGTCAATAACGCAGGGTGTTGAGGTAAATAAGAGCTAATGGCTGGCTCTTGGCTCAGTAAGTATAAAAACAAGGTAATTAAGATAGCGCCAAAAGGCACAATTCCTAATTCTATTCGTGAGCGAGAAAGCTTTTCACACAGTAACGAACCAATAGCAATACTTAGTGAAAACACAACAAGTGCGCTAGTTACAACCAGTTCATCGCCACCCATTGTGTGTTTTACATAATTTGGTAGGGACGTTAAAACGATGGCGCCAATTAACCAAAACCAACTGATCCCAAGGACTGATTTACCAACCGATTCTGTTTGCGAGTTAAGTACTGAAAATACATTTTTTGTGGATGAAAATATATTATAGGTAAATTTTAAGTTAGGCTCGTTTGCTTCACTAGTGGGTATAAAGCGACTGCTCACATAACCCATCACGGCCAAGACTAATACAGCAATACTTATAAGCGTAGGCCCTACTGATTGAGTAATATAATAAGTGCCAAAAATTGTACCCATTAGTATCGCCACAAACGTGCCTGATTCAACCAAGCCATTTGCTTTTGTTAATTCATTAGGTGCTACGTGCTGCGGTAAAATAGAATATTTTAATGGACCAAAAAACGCACTTTGCACGCCCATTAAAAATACGGTGGCTAACATTAGCCACACATACTGCGTTAAAATAGAAATTGCCCCTACAACCATAATAGGAATTTCACATAGTTTTACGATTCTAATCAATTTTGATTTTTCTGTTTTTTCTGCAAGCTGCCCTGCCATCCCTGAAAATAAAAAGAACGGAAGAATAAATAACCCAGCAGCAATATTTGAAAAAAGTGCGCCATCTGCAAGCGTTGCAGCCTGAAATATCAATAGAATAAGCACTGATTGCTTATACACGTTATCGTTTATCGCTGAGAAAAACTGCGTAATAAAAAGCGGTAAAAAACGCTTACTACCGAGTAATGCACCTTGATAGGGTTGGTTATCTTTCATTGTATTCCTTACTAATTAGAGACATAGCCCAAAAATAAATTAGATTGTTTTTAAGCTTACCTTAAAAACGAAAAAGCCTACATGATTTAATCATGTAGGCTTTGGTAATTTGTTTTCAAATAGTGACTTAGAGCTAGTCTTGAGTAACTAGGCGCCTGCCGCTAAAGGCATGCATAAGTGTTCTACCATCTACTAAATCAAGCTCACCTCCCACAGGAATACCATGGGCAATACGTGAAGCGCCTACTTTGTATTTATGACAAAGCTGAGCAATATAATGTGCGGTAGTATCGCCTTCAACGGTAGGGTTAGTCGCTAAAATAACCTCATTAATATCGCCTTGAGCAAGCTTTTGCTCTAAAACATCTAAGCCAATCTCTTTAGGACCAATACCGTCTATTGGCGATAAGTGACCCATTAATACAAAGTATAGACCTAAATACTGACCTGTTTGCTCGATGGCAAGTACGTCAGTAGGCGATTCAACAACACATAATATACCGCTGACTTGGCGTTTTGTACTTAAACAAATATCGCACTGAGCTTGTTCGCAAAAAGTACGACAAGACTGACAGTGCCCTATGGCGGTCATTGCTTTAGTGAGTGCATTGCCCAGCTGAGTGCCTCCCTTTCGGTCGCGCTCAAGCAGATGAAAAGCAATACGTTGCGCTGACTTTGGACCAATGCCCGGTTGACAGCGCAGTGCTTCTATAAGCTGATTTAAACTATCTGAAAGTTGCATTATTGACTTAAAACGGCATTTTCATACCTGGTGGTAATTGCATACCGCCAGTTACTTTACCCATACGCTCTTGTGTTTCTTCTGCAACACGGCGAACAGCATCGTTACATGCTGCTGCAAGTAAGTCTTCAATCATGTCTTTGTCATCTTCCATCAAGCTCTCATCAAGCTGAACACGACGTACATTGTGGTTACCAAGCATAGTTACTTTAACTAAACCTGCACCGGCTTCACCAACAACTTCAAGAGTTGCGATTTCGTCTTGGGCTTTTTGCATGCGATCTTGCATTTGCTGCGCTTGCTTCATCATGTTGCCCATTCCACCTTTAAACATAACTTTCTCTCTTTCTTTTAATACATTAATTAACATGAACATAAGGGCGATTGTAAGTAATTACAATGCCTGAATACTGTTTTCGTCAATTTCGGCGCTAAATACTTGCTGAAATTGTACTATGTTTTCATCCGATGTGATCACATCGATTGCTTGTTGATGACGTCCTGCATCTATTTTTTGCTGAATAAGATAAGGAGAATCAATAACTCCCTTAGCAAAATTAATACTTAACGACACGTTATGCTCATAAATACTTGACAATGCGGCATCTAATCTTTGGCGAAGCATCGGTGTATCTAAATGCTTTTGTGATTCATCAACGTCTATATGTAAGCTGTTGCCTTGCTTGGTAAATATTGAATGCAACGCAAATTGGCGCATACGACCACCCAGTCCCATACGTTTAATTAAATAAGCCCATTCATCTTGTTGATGTGCAAATCTAATTTCACTAATTGGACTTTGAAAATCATCAGGCACGGGAATGCTAATTTCCTCGGGCGCTGCTTCAGGTACTTTTTGAGGGTTTATTTGCTCAAGTAGCTCTGGCGCTAGATTTTCGGTAATTGTTTGATGCTTTTCTTTAAAATCAACTTTTCGTGCTGGTTTTGTATTAGCGTGACCATGTGCCTGGCTTTCGCTCCCTGTTAGTGGGAGCTCATGCTTTTTTTCACTTGCACCTGCACTATCATTCACCCAAGGTGGGGGATCGCTAGGTGCTACGCTTGAAACGCTGTTGAGCTCGTTTGTATTTTCAGCGGTACTATCTTGGTGAACACTTTGAGCTTTAGGCATTCTTGCGTGATGTTCTGGCTTTTTAGCGGGTGCTTGGTTTGGCTGCGCTGCTACATTATTTGCAGAGGTGCTTGTACTCTTGCTTGATAACCTACCCGCACCGGATATGTTTCTGTCACGTAAAATACGAGCAATGGCAGATTGCGCCTGCGCTTCTTGTTCAGCTATTGGCGTACTTGCATTGTGATTTGTTAAGGGCTCTGGTGAAGACTCTGAGTTTGCAGTAGGTGCAGGGTTAAAACCCTGATCTACAGCGCTACTCATTATATCGTCAAATTGCGAGGCCAGCGTTTGTTCAGCATCACTATGGAGCATATAAGCTTCATCTTCACTTTGTCGCTGGGCTTGAGCATCTGAAACAACATTGGTTTGTGGTTGCTCTTTAGCTAAAGCCTGTTGCTTTGAAGCGTTTTCACTTTGTTGAACCGGTTGCTCTACTGCAACTTGGGCAGGCTCATTATTACTTTGCACGACTTCATTATTTAATGACTGAGCGGCAGCGTTAACTGAAGACTCTATCTCAACGGCTTTAGGCTGCTCTGCATTGCTAACTGGCTTAGTATTATTTACAGGGACACTACTTTGGCCAGCTACGGTGTTTTGCGATGTTTTATTTTTATTTAATATATCTCGCAGTGCATTTGCGCGGCCTTGTTTATTTGGGGCTGGCTCTTCGTTTGCTGTGTGTACAGTTTGTTGCACATCGGAAGGCTTAAATGCTAATAATCTTAGCATAATCATTTCAAAACCTAAGCGAGGCTCTGGTGCCCATTGTAAATCTTTTTTACCATTTAACAGTAACTGATAATAAATTTGAATTTGTTGTGGGCTCGTATGTTGTGCAACATGAGCAATATAATCTACATTTTTTTCATCTAGCCCTGCCGCTTCAGGTACTAACTGGGTTAGTTGTGTCAAATGCGTAAGTGCAATTAAATCATCAAGCAATGCCACATAATTAGGATTACGACTTGCCACCTGCGCAATCTCATCCATTAACGCAGCGCCATCTTGTGCAAGTAATGCTGCAAGCAAGCTTTGGCTATATTGAGTATCCATTAAACCAAGCATTGTTTGTACTGCTTGATTATTAATATCACCATTTGTTTGAGCAATAGCTTGGTCGGTTAAGCTAAGTGCATCACGCATACTGCCATCAGCGGCTTTTGAAATAATGCTAAGTGCATCGCTATCAAAGCTAAGCTGCTCTTGAGTAAGTACGTGTTCAAGCTGTGTTTTAATTTCACTTTGCGACAAGGCATTTAAGTTAAATTGTAGACAGCGAGATAATATAGTAACTGGTAATTTTTGAGGATCGGTGGTCGCCAATAAAAATTTCACATGCTCTGGTGGCTCTTCAAGCGTTTTTAAAAGCGCATTAAAGCTGTGCTTAGAAAGCATGTGAACTTCATCGATTAGGTATACTTTATAACGTCCACGAGTTGGTGCATATTGAACGTTATCAAGTATTTCGCGAGTGTCTTCTACTTTTGTACGAGAAGCCGCATCTATTTCGAGTAGGTCAATGTAGCGCCCTGCTTCTATATCCAAACAGCTGCTACATTGTCCACACGGATTTGCAGATATACCTTCATCGCAATTTAAGCTTTTAGCAAAAATACGTGCAATGGTGGTTTTACCTACACCGCGGGTTCCAGTGAATAAATAAGCGTGATGCAGTCTATTTTGCGTAAGCGCATTTACAAGCGCTTGCTTAACATGAGACTGCCCAACCAATTCATGAAAGGTTTGAGGACGCCATTTTCTCGCTAGAACCTGATAACTCATCGATTACTCGCCTTCGAATTCAACCAATTTTAGGATTTTAATACCCATTTTTTTGATGCGCTGCTCGCCACCAAGTTCTGGTAGTGATACAACAAATGCTGCATCTGTGGCTTCGCCACCTAGTTTATTAACTAACTTAGCAGTGGCTTCAATTGTGCCACCAGTTGCTAATAAGTCATCAACTAGTAATACTTTGTCGCCAGGTACAATTGCATCTACATGCAGTTCTAGCGTGTCTTCACCGTACTCAAGTAAGTAATCTTGGCGAATAACTTCGCGTGGTAACTTACCTGG
Organism: Pseudoalteromonas sp. SR44-2; assembly: GCF_014163745.1. Classification (NCBI taxonomy): domain Bacteria; kingdom Pseudomonadati; phylum Pseudomonadota; class Gammaproteobacteria; order Alteromonadales; family Pseudoalteromonadaceae; genus Pseudoalteromonas; species Pseudoalteromonas sp. SR44-2. Next base: position 17,529 of record NZ_JACJDW010000027.1, read on the forward strand.
TTTACGTACTGGAATAAACGGAATGCCTAACGCATAAGACAATGGCGCACCAAAAATAAAACCACGTGATTCTGTGCCTATGATTTTAGTAAAGCCCTGATCTTTATATTCTGCGATAAACGCGTCAATAGTTGCTTTAAAGGCTTCTGGATTTGCCATTAAAGTGGTTACATCGCGAAACATAATGCCCGCTTTTGGATAATCAGCAATTGTAGTTATGCTGTTTTTGATAATTGCTGGTGTTACTTGAGTCATAATTTTAACTGCTCAATTGTTTATATTACAAAGCAGGTGATTATAACCTTAACTAACCTTTAATTGCGAGTTTGGCGTTATTATAAAAGAAGTATTAAATATGGACGGGGTAATTAAAATAAAGTGGTTCAAGGCTGAAGTTAGCAACAGCCTTAATACACGCTATACATTTTACGTTAAGCTAGTGATCCAGCCTAATATTGCATTTAAACAACCAATCCCTGCAAATACAGCTAAAAAAGCAAGAAAGTAAGTAGCGTTGAACGGATCTTTAAAGTCTTTATCATCTGACATTGGTACAACCTTTTATTAAGCACGGCAAATAAGGCTGCCATAATAGACGATGTAAAATCATCAATAAAGACCTTAGTCTTGATTTTTTGTCACAATTACTCCTCGTTCAACCATAGCATTAAGAGTAACCAGTGCACCTTGAGCAATTTGCTCTGCATTAAATTGTGGTGCATGAGCTAATACCTGTTGGCAGACGTTGTCAAATATCGCGCCTTCGCTTGCCTCTATGATTGACAATAGCAAAGCTGTCATTGCATTCGTAGCTAAAAATTGAACGTCGTCATTTTCGTCTCTATATACAACAAAACAATTTGGCTGAGGTGATGGCTCATTTGGCTTAAAGCGACTGCTAATATTTTGAACCGGAAATCGATAACTTAAATTTCTTGCCGTTTTCGATAAATATAAAGCTGAACTAGTGAGCGCTGTTGTTTGTAATTTTTTCTCTTGCTCATCTTCGTGTGCAATGGATACATCTAGCTCTACCCATTCATAATGGGCAAGCTCTAGCATAAACACGGGATCGTATTTTTGCATTTTATAATCACTTGATAAGTAATTAATAAACTCCCCTGCTATGTCTAAAAAGTACGGCGAATGACAATCATATTCGCTAAAAAACTGGCGTACGAGGACTTGCCATTGCTTCTGGGTATATAACGTTTTTAATACCGGAAAACCTGATGATATAAAACCTTCAATGTTATTAAAAAATAGGTCGCGATAAATAGCCATACGCCTGTCTTCGATACCGCCGGGCTTTTTATTTTTTTGAGGCTCGCGAATATGCGCCATAAATTCGTTTTGTATTTCAATGAAGCTCATAACTAGGCACTCTTTTAATGTTGATAAAGGCTTATATTAAGCTCGTTGTTTTGAAACAGTTGAATCAAAGTGTTTAGCTTGTAGATCATGAATTATATCTAACTCTTTGGCTAAAACATTCATGGTAGGAATATTAAAATCGCGCTCAAGCAAGGTTGGAAATACGCCATGCACTTCGTATGCTTTATCGAGTAGCTCCCAAACAGGATCAATCACATCAGCGCCATGTGTATCAACAATTAAGTCATCAGCCTCATTATAATGGCCAGCAACATGCCCATAGGCTATACGATTAGAGGGTAACCCAGTTAAAAATGCTTGTGCGTTGTAGCCATGATTTATCGAATTAACATAAATGTTATTCACATCAAGTAAAAGTTTGCAGTCAGCTTGCTCTAAAATAATATTCGTAAATTCAAGTTCTGATAATTGCTGTCCAGGAGCGCCATAATAGGAAACATTTTCTATCGCAATTTGCTGCTCTAGTATGTCTTGAACTTGTTTAATACGAGGAACAACATGTGCTATAGCATCTTGTGTAAATGGAATGGGCATTAAGTCATACATATGCCCTTTACCGGAGCAGTAACTTAAGTGCTCACTAAAAATTTTTATATTGTGCTCTTCAAAAAACACTTTTAAAGACTTAACAAATTCAACATCAAGAGGTTCGGGAGAACCGATAGACAGTGATAATCCATGACACACAAAATTATTAGCATCGGTTAATGTTTTAAATTGCTTTTTAAAGCGTCCACCCAGTTTTAACCAGTTCTCTGGCGCAACTTCTAAAAAGTCTACTTGATTAGGTACATGCTCAAGCAGCTCATCAAGCATTTCTCGTCGTAGGCCAAGGCCCACCATCCCAAAATCTTTACTTTGAGTTCGTATCATAACTACCTCTGACTTAACAAAAAAGGGCCTTAGGGCCCTTTTAGCATAACTTATTTAGAATAAGATATTAACGGCCACCACATTTACCTTCGCCGCACTTACCTTCTTTTTTAGTTTTTTTAGCGTCGCCGCCACATTTACCTTCACCACATTTGCCTTCTGTTTTAGCTTTTGCATCTTTTGCATCGCCGCCACACTTACCTTCGCCGCATTTACCTTCTTTTTTACCTTTTGCATCGCCGCCACATTTGCCTTCGCCGCATTTGCCTTCTTTTTTATCTTTTGCGTCGCCACCACATTTGCCTTCGCCGCATTTACCTTCTTTTTTATCTTTTGCATCACCGCCACATTTGCCTTCACCGCACTTACCTTCTGCAGCATCTAATTGGTAACCTGTTACTAGTTGTTGAAACTCAAATGGGTTAGCTTGTACATCTGCAGATACAAAACTTGCAGAGCCAACTACTACTGCACCTAAAGTTAACGCGATTGTATTTTTTTTAACTGTATTCATTTTATGACTCTCTTTAATCAAGGATTGTAAATCTCAGCAATAAAAATGTATTTTTAAATTGCTTGTATGCTTAAGTAGACCCGTACAAAAATAAAAACTTTCATTTATTTTCATAATATTTACTTTTGCAATTTATACATCAAATATGGGCGGTAATTACAGATTTATCAATGTGTGATTTACAGGTAAACTATGCCTCCAGTTTTTTATCAAAATTAATCTCTTTATGAAACTTGTTTTAGCACCTATGGAAGGTGTCGTTGATTTTAAAATGCGCCAATTACTCACAGACATTGGTGGGTTCGATTTGTGCGTTACAGAGTTTGTAAGAGTGGTTGAAACATGCTTACCTGACAAAGTTTTTCATCGATTTTGCCCTGAACTACATAATAATGGATTTACACGAGCAGGTATTCCTGTGCGTGTTCAATTACTCGGTCAAGAAGCAAATCCGTTAGCCGAAAATGCAATAAGAGCAATCGCATTAGGGTCCCATGGGGTCGACCTAAATTTTGGTTGCCCAGCAAAAACAGTTAATCGTAGCCGAGGGGGGGCTGTACTGCTTAAAGACCCTGACCATATGTATACGATTATTAAAGCAGTCCGAGATGCTGTAGATGATGAACATGAAGTAAGTGCAAAAATTCGCTTAGGCTTTGATGATGACAGTAACAGCCAAGAAATTGTTGATGCTGTGGTAAGTGCAGGTGCAAATAGTGTAGCTATTCACGCCAGAACCAAACGAGATGGTTATAACCCGCCAGCTTATTGGGAAAAAATTCCACCAATAATAAAAGGTAAAAATATTGCCGTTGTTGCCAATGGTGAAATTTGGCAAGTAGAGGACGCAATGCTTTGTCAAAAACGAAGTAGGTGCACTGATTTAATGCTTGGTCGTGGCGCCCTTTCGCACCCTGATTTAGCAAAAAAAATTAAAGCTCATGTAAATAATGAGCAATATGATAGCCTTGAGTGGGAGCATATTATTTATCACTTAATTCACTCAGCTATTCATCAAGACCCCGCGAAGGATGAAAAATACTTTGCTTCGCGTACTAAACAATGGCTTGGTTATCTAAAACGCCAGTACCCGCAAGCTATCGATTTGTTTGACGAAATCAGACGTTTAAAAAGTAAAGAAGATGTGGCGAGCGTATTAAATAAATATGCCAAAGCACCTCAACTTGATTCAAATCATAACGACTAACTTAAAGACTCTAGATAATATCAGTATAACGTAAAGCCCATTTAATAAGGTTGTACTGATAATGCATCATCAAAAAAGACTTAACGATGAAATAGCACAAGTTAAATTAAATATATTAACCATGCTTTCTAAATCAGCTTACCCTGCACATCACCATTTAATACAAATTTTAGCTGATACAGCAAATAATGAATGGTTAGACTGCGCAGCAGAGAAGTTAGGCCCTGAGTATGCACTTTTAATCAGTCGCATGACCAAACTAGAAGCCGCACTAAGTCAAATAGAAATTGGCCAGTATGGCTACTGCTGTGATTGTGAAGAAAAAATATCAGCTAAGTCACTTGAACTAGACCCCGCAACTCAACGGTGTACAAAGTGCGCACAATAAGCGCACTTTCAAATCATTATATAATGTGTTGTATAAAGCTAAATGATTGCCCTGGGTAGAGAATTATATCTTCAACCAAGTACTGGGCCTCTTCTGGACTCATTTGTAGGCGCTTTATAAGGTTTACCTTTGCTTGAGGCAAAGTCCACGCATGGTAGTGAATACCTATATCTGATTCCATCATCGCAAGCATCAATGTTTTATCTTTATTAGACATATCCGTAGCGCTCGCCATTGCAGGTAAGTCTCGATAGTTAGCCTGCCAATCTAAGCCTTCTATTAATTTTTCATCAGATAAATACTGAACTAAAAACGATTTTTGGTGAGAAGTTGGCAGCTTACTGTCGAATGCAACACGATCTAATACTTTTATTTTTTCGTTTAAAAGAGTAACCCATTCTAACGGTGAATGTACTTCGCCACTAAAGTAATTAAGTTTGCTCTGATACCACTGAGTGCCATTTGGCAGACCTCTTAGACCGACACTTCCTCTTGGCTTATAACTAGCTAAATAATCGCTAAAAGCTCTTATATGGCTTTTAAGCGCTGGTTGAACATCGTTACTTGCTATCGCACTTAATACATAGCTTTGTAACAATGTAAGTTCAACCTTGTTCAGCTTTAAATTGCTTTGTTGAGCACTGTCTAGGGTATCTTGGGTTAACTTGAGCCAATTAATAACATTATCAGGTGTGTTTTTTGAGCCTTCAAAAGCAAGCATGTTTTTTAACACATTTACTTGGGCCGGCCAATTAAAGTAGCGCTCAGGGAAACGCTCTGCAATTACCAAATAGTTTACTTGCGCAATTTGATTTAGATTAAGCTCCATACCCATTAGGCTCTGATAAATAGTATGGCGTTTTGTTAAATAAGCATCAGAGAAAACCAACTGATCTTTTTCAATGTTATTGCCTTTAGTAGCACCTGTTTGTACAAGCGCCATGTTTAAAGCTTTTAAAGCGACTTGTGCGTCCTCAAACGACTCATAAGGTTGAGACTGCTTTGAACATGCAGTTAAAAATAGGCACAGTAATGATGATAAAAAGAGCTTTTTATACATAGTAGTTCCAATAAAAAAAGCCCCAGAGGGGCTTTTTATAAGTTGCTTAAGCTAATTAAAATTAAATTTTAACACCGTTGCGAGCGGCTTTATCTTTAATATATGTAGACCAACCTTTTGCAAACTTACGTGTGCGAGGGTCATCCATAGCTTTAGTAATTGCAGCATATGCTTGCTTATACTTACCTTGGTAGTAATACGCTTCAGCTAAATCTGAATAAATTGTGCCTTTTTTGTCAGAGCCAAGCTCTAATGCTTTGTTCAAGCGAACAATAGCAGCACTGAATTTTTCAGATTGTAAAAGTAATGAACCTGCTTTGCGGTAAAGCTCAGCGTCGTCATCAAATTTAGCAGCATCTTCGTAGTACTTAGCAGCTTTTTCTAAATCTTTAGAACGATGGTAATTACTCGCAATCGCGCTAACATTCTGCTTTGTACGTTCTACTTTTTCACTCTTAATGGCCTTTTCTAGCGTTACAGCTGCTTTATAAGGGATCTCATTTAGAGAGTAAAAGTTAGATAAGACTTTATACTCAACTTCATTTTCAAAGTAACCATTCTTGTATGCAACTTCCATAGTTGCTAAACCTTTAGAATAATCTTCAGTTTGTAGGTAATACTTACCTAAGCTAACCCAAGCTTTTTTATCATCAGGCCATACACGAACAATTTCTTCGCCAATTTTAACCATGTTTGCATAATCTTTAAGCTCAAAGTATGCGCCAAGTTTTAATTGGTAAGGGCCTTTGTTAGGCTCTTTTTGAAGTTTTATTGCCTTATCTGCTGGTTCAAAAACATCACGGTATTGCTCTAACTGATAGTTAGCTTGAGCAATACGTGTATAAACCGTAGGGTCCTCTTCACCGGTAAAGTCCATCCAAGCTACATATGCTTTTTTAGCTTCTTGGAACTTTTCTGTACCAGCGTATAAGTCACCTAACAACTTAAGAGTTTGTTCTTGATCAGCAAAGTTTAAAACATCAGGTGCAACGGCTTGCTTAGAGTACTTGATCGCTTCGTCATACTTTTCTTTTTGAGCGTACATGCTACCTAAGTAACGATTTACGGTCGCTTTATCAAAGTCATTCGAAGGCTCGATTTCTCTAAGCAAAACAATTGCTTCATCAACTTTTTCTTCGTTGTACAAATCAAATGCTTTAATTACTTTTTTACCAGTACGCTCGCCCATGATTTTAGTTTTTGCTTTTTTACGCTCTTCAATCTTTGCGTAATCCGGCGCTGCTAAAACAGATGCACTTAAAGTAGCACCCGACACAGACATAAGAATTGCAAGAGCAGTTACTTTAGAAAAATTTCTCATTACTCGCCTCCTTAGTTGCCTTGGTTAAGTTTAAAGTCTAATTGAACTTGTAAACCTGGTTGTTTCTGTGGTTTTCCGTCAATGATCTTAGGACGGTACTTCCACTTACGCAGTGCACGTTTAGCTTCACGGTCAAAGATACGTTTCGGATCTGCGTCGATTACTTCAACGTCAGTTACTCCACCTAACTCATCAATTGTGAATGAAAGTTGAACCCAACCTTCTTTACCATCACGTGCTGCTTGCGTTGGATATTTTGGTTCTATACGAACGATAGGTGTCGCATCACCATCTCGTCCAAATGCACCAGGACCACTTAGTCCACCTGCCGAACTACCAACATCAATGCTTCCCATATTAAATGACATAGCACCAGGATTTGGATTATTATTTTCCGGCTGTGGCGGCTGCGGTTTAGGCGGCTGCTTTGGCGGTGGCGGAGGAGGAGGCGGTACACGCTTCCTCTCCTGCACCTTAGATTCAGGCGGATTCGTCATTATTTCGACTATGATCTGCTCTTTTTGTTCCGTATTACGGTCAGCCCCACCAGAGATGAGGAATGCCATGAAGTAGAACAAGCCGAAAGTAACTGCCCCACCTGCAATCAGTGAAAACAGAAAACGAATCATTACTGATCTCCAGCTATTGAAATTCTCAGGTTATCACCCGTCGCTTTAATCTGGTCCATAACTTTAACCACTACGCCGTGTTTTGCTTCTTTATCAGCTTGCAAAATTACAACTTCAGTAGGTTGTTCTGCTAATAAACTTTCGATTTTTGCTGAAATACGTTCAACATCAACCTGCTGTTTATCAATCCAGATCTCGCCGTTACTACGAATAGCAATAAAAATGTTAGCATTTTTTTGCTTAGTAGCTTGAGCCGCTTTAGGTTTATTGACCTCGATACCAGCCTCTTTAACGAACGATGTAGTTACGATAAAGAAAATAAGCATGATAAATACGATGTCAAGCATTGGCGTCATATCAACCGCTGCTTCTTCTTCTTCACGAAAACGTTGTTTACGTGCCATATTTAATTCTCTCTCTAGTGATGAGGCATACTATCAATAAGTTTGGCTTTCACCATTTTAGCTTTTGTCTCAAGACGTGAGCTAAAAAATACTCCAGATAATGCCGCAACCATTCCAGCCATTGTTGGGATTGTTGCCATTGAAATACCTGATGCCATTAAACGTGCGTTACCCGTACCCTGGTTGGCCATGGTTTCAAAAACCGAGATCATACCAGTAACAGTACCAAGTAAGCCTATTAAAGGACAAACAGCTACTAATGTCTTAATCAACAACATACGCTGATCTAATTTTTCAGACGCTTCAGAAATCCATGCTTCACGGATTCTGTGTGCGTACCAAGACGTAGTGTCTTGGCGGGCATCCCACTTTGCTACAATTTCTTTCGCTGTGCGAGGAAATTCTGCAAGTAGGAACCAATAGCGCTCAATCATTAAAACCCACATAAGAAAGAGTGCTATCGCGACCACGTATAAAACCTGGCCGCCTGTGCCAACAAAATCCCTGATAGATTCCCATATCTCCATCAGGACTAGCATTAGGCTTTCTCCTTCTCCGCGTGAGTAGCAACGATACCCGCGCTTTGCTCATCAAGGATGTGTAATACCGACTTACTACGACCAGCTACAAGAGCATGAAGTAGAATTAGTGGTAATGCAGCAATTAGACCTAGCGCTGTAGTTACAAGTGCTAGAGAGATGTTACCTGCCATGATCTTCGGATCACCCGTACCGAACAATGTGATTGTTTGGAACGTTAAGATCATACCGATTACTGTACCTAGTAGACCTAGTAACGGTGCGATTGCAGCAAGAATCTTAATTATATTGATACCAGCTTCAATGCGTGGCGTTTCACGTAGAATCGCTTCATCAAGTTTAAGCTCAAGGTTTTCAACATCTTGGTTCTTGTTGTCATGGTACACTTTAAGAATACGACCCAGTGGGTTATTTGTATTCGGTGTAGCAACATTTTTAAGCTGGCTCTTAATCTTACTAGTAGTAAGTGTAAGGTCAACAAAGCGGATTAGAGTAATTAGCATACCTAGGCCAAGTAAAGCCGTGATGATATAACCAACTACGCCACCTTGATGGAAGTATTCCATAAGGGTCGCTTTTTGAGTGTTGATACGTAAGATAGCACCACGAGTCGGATCTATGTAAACACCAGCGTAGTTATCTGGTGATGTATTTTCTAGAGCCGTGATACCGTCTAAGATATAACCGTCTGGTTGCTTACCTAGAGGCTGGATAGACTTAGTCTCTGGTGAATAAATTAAGTAACCATCGTCTGTAACTAAGTTAAAGTTACCGATACGTGTTACTTTTTTCATTGACGGGTTACCGTCAAGACCAGCAACTTCAGTTTCAAAAGTTGAAACTTTAGCTGATTCTGTCATTTCAGTTTGAAGTGAAATCCAAAGTTCTTCAAGTTCGCGAACTGTAGGAAGTTCTTTAGCAGCTGCTAATGAACGTAAGATTTCAGCACGACCTGGTTTTTCAGCACTAACTAGTGACGCTTCGATAGAACCGATAGCATCTTGAGCTGCACGACGTACAACACCAAACATCTCACCTAAAGTACCTTGGGCACTTTGAAGAGCTGCTTCTTTTTCAGCTAGCGTATTTTCGTTTTGTGCATATTGCTTAGCTAAGCTTTCACCACGAGACTTCTCAGAAGCAAGTTGGCTTTTAGCTTTGTTAAGTAATGCTTGCTTGTCAGCACGTTCTGATAAGAACTCTTGCTCACGTTGCTTATTGATTTTACCTTCAGAGATACGCTCTTGCTTTACTTGCTCAAGAATTTTATCTAGAGCTCCAGTATTTGCATGTGCATTAAGCGCGGTACCTGCAGAAACAGTTAGTACTGCTGCAACAGCAAAACCTTTAAATAGTTTCTTCATTATTGATTACTCCGCGCCAAAGATAGGTAGTTTAACAAGTTCTAATGTCGCTTGCTTACGCGCCATACGAATAACTTCTTTAACAGGTTTTAGGTATTCTTCGCCTAATTCTTTCCACTGTTTAGTGTTGTTATCCCACACCCAAGCATGTTTCAAGTCAAAAGACTGAGCAACGTAAGTGATACGACCTAACTGACCGATATCAACGTTAATGCTTTTACCATCAACTTCTAGAGTACCTTGTGAAGCAGATACAAGTGAGCTGTATGCTGTTTCAATAGTGTAAGCTTCAAGTACTTGACGGAATTTTTCAGACGTCGTTACAGACGCAGAAACCATGATCTCACGTAGTCTTTCAACACGTCCTAAACGCGTTTCAAGATTAAATGGAACGTCCGCTTTGATGAATTGCTCAAGCGTATCGATCATGCGATACATCAAAGGCACAACGTTTTGTTTAGTGTTATCAATAGTCGCGATTTGACGATCAAACGATTCAATTGAAGCGTTTTGGCTATCAACCAAGCGCGACACGTGATCGTTATACACTTTCATAAGTTCAGTCTCATCAACAACGCTACGGTACTCAGCGATTAGCTCCTGAGTTTGACCATATACATTGTCAATTTTAGTTTGAGACTTAACCGCAGCCTTTTGAATTTGTTGACCTGCTTTTTGCACGTCATTCAAAGGATCTGCAATCACATTGCTGCTTGCAAATGCAAATGCGCCAACCAACGCAGTTGCTACAAGACTCTTTCTGATTTTAACAGACATAGTTCCCAACCAATTAAGTAATGTTACTTTTATAATTTAATTATCCTCCGAGGAGAACAACCCTGATATCTTTTAATAGATATCAACCTTCCAATAATGCTAAATGCAATTAGCGCTGTCAACTTGATGTTTACTAATCTCAGTAAATAAATAGCTAAGTTAATGCTTAAACGAAAGTACCAGCCCACAACGGTTAACATTATTGCAACGAAGCTTTTTCTTAATATTTCTATTAAAGCCTTTTAAGGGGTGTATTTATTCGCATTGCACTGACATAAAACAACATTATTGCAACATTTAGCTAAAGCTGAATTCGCACTGAAAAAAAACTAAAAAAAATATAAATTGATATAACAAAAGTTATTTTTTACACGATTTTATCGTGTTTTATCGCCTCAGTTACACTTCATCTGAAAAAACAAACCATTTGTCGCACAAAAAAACAACACTGGATAATATTTAATATCGGATACTCACGCTTTATATACGTTACTTTTAAAACTATTTTAAAACGTGTTTTTCCATAAATAGTAATAATAAACTCAACAATGCATTTCTTTTAGCAGCATAAAAGCTTTTGATAATTAAACAGGTTGTATTTACCGCTTTAAAGTATTCTTTAATACTATTTTAACGTTAAGGTTAATTCAGTAATTAAGTTAATCATGAAGAGTTACCCTACTTTATTAGTAATACACTATAAATTAAGCTTTACGTTCACATAATAAAGTAATAGAAGCACCTAGAAGCCCTTATCAATGAGTAGCCTTCGTCATACAGAGTAAGCTTGAAACAGAATTTGCATGGATTGATATTGAGCATCGATTTTATTTAAGCTGGTATCAGGCCCATTGAATAAATTCTTATGAATGGTTTTTAAAAGTATTAGAGGAATGTTTTGTTCGTTAGATTATTAGTTGTTTAGCTTTGCAAAGATAGAATGTTTGAGTAGTTTTCTAAGTTTAAAAAAAGGAGAATTTGAGGTATGAAATAAATAGATTTAAGTAAGGGGAATTATGGTGAAACAGAAACCTGCTTCACCAAGATGAACTAGAGTTCACATAATAAATTATGCTGCTTCTACGTTCTCAGCTTCAGGGCCTTTTTGACCTTGTTTGATGCTGAATGTCACTGCTTGACCTTCGCTAAGAGTGCGAAAACCAGAACCAGTGATTGCGCTGAAATGTACAAACACGTCAGGACCATTTTCTTGTTCAATGAAACCAAAGCCTTTAGCTTCGTTGAAAAACTTTACTTTACCAGTAACCGACATACTAAATTTTCCTGTAAGTCAATAATTAAAATTCAGCCATATTATTATGGCAATATCCTCCCTGAGTCAATGCTCAAAAATATGGAGGTACAGTACAGGAACAAGTAATAACCTAACCGGTAACCTTAAACGCAGCACAATATCCGTAAATTCAATACATAAAAACTCAAAGCAAGGTAAGATTAACACATTATATTTTTTTTCGCTCTATTAATTAGGAATTATTTCTTAAAAATATAAATTTGTTTTAAATCGCCTTTAACTGACTAATTTACAAGCAAAAAGCTATAAGTATTATTGTAATATTTATTGCTGTAAGCGAGATCAAAAGCCACCTACAACCACCCTGTCGTCGAATTACGCTTCAATAATATCAAAAGCACAAACAAAAAAGCCGCATTAAAAATTAAGCGGCTTTAGATTTAAATATATTATTGGTTATTCGACAGACCAATCCATTGTATTTTCAGCCTTTATAGGCACAACTTCAGAGTCGCCCAATGTATAACTTGCAGGTACTTTCCACGGCTTTCTTTGTAATGTAATTGTATCTGTATTACGCGGCAATTCGTAAAAATCAGGGCCAAAGTGGCTTGCAAACCCTTCAAGCATGTCCAAAGCTCCTGCATCCTCAAATGCTTCAGCATATAATTCAATAGCAGCATGAGCCGTGTATGCACCAGCACACCCACAAGCAGCTTCTTTTTTATCTTTATAATGTGGTGCAGAGTCAGTTCCTAAGAAGAATTTTTTATTTCCACTTATTGCTGCAGCCATTAATGCTTGCTGGTGAATGTTACGCTTGAGAATTGGCAAACAGTAATAATGTGGGCGAATTCCACCCGCTAACATATGATTGCGGTTATAAAGCAAGTGATGCGCTGTAATTGTTGCCGCTACATTGCTAGGTGCATTAACTACAAACTCTACTGCATCTTTAGTCGTAATATGCTCGAGTACGATTTTAAGCTCAGGAAAGTCATTTACTACATCTCCTAAAATTGTATCCAGAAATACTTTTTCACGGTCAAAAATATCAATCGACGAATCTGTCACTTCCCCATGCACTAACAGCAACATGCCTACTTCTTGCATTGCTTTTAAAGCTGGATAAATATTTTTTACTGATGTAACACCCGAGTCAGAATTAGTGGTAGCGCCAGCAGGGTAAAGCTTAGCTGCTACTATTTTACCTGTCGCTTTAGCTTTTATTATTTCATCTGGTGTAGTTTTATCCGTGAGATACAAAACCATTAATGGCTCAAAGTTGCCTTGTGGATTTGCAGACATAATGCGTTCTCTGTACGACAATGCCGTATCTGTGCACGTTGCTGGCGGAACAAGGTTTGGCATAACAATAGCGCGGCCCATGTATCTGCTAATATCGCGTACAGTGTCTTTTAACTGGTCACCATCACGTAAATGTACATGCCAGTCATCAGGGCGAGTGATAGTAAGGGTTGTTACAGAGTTTGTATTATTACTTGTCATTACTTTGTTCCACGGCTGAATTTATCCGATCATAGGCATATGATGTTTTCGAGTAAAGATTTTATTAAAAATAAAGTTTTTATATGGATAAAATTACTGAGGTACTATTTAAAGCACAATGAGCAAATTCAATGTTATTAGCTTATTGTAATGATTTATGATTAATTAAAACTCGCTATATTAAAACTTTACAGTGTATGAAACCACTCATCGCTTTAATTTGTACAAAAACCCAAGATTAGGTTAACTTAACTGCGAATTTAAAAATAAAAAGAACAATATAAATTGCCTATGTCTTATAAAACCGATGCTACTAGAGCGCTTGAGATAAAAACTGATCAACTAAGTATCATTAATCAATTTTCATCTAGCCTATTGCAACTCGATACATTAGAAGAATTGTTTGAGTATGTTACAACGCACGTTGTAAATCGCTTAGGGTTTGTTGATTGTGTCATATATCTAGCTGACAATAATGCAAATACATTAAACCAAGTTGCATCAATGGGTATTGCACACGCGCGGGACAAATATCAAGCGGAACGTAAAATAATACGTTTTAGTGAAGGTATAACGGGCGCAGTTGCAACGACCGGAAAAGCGGTAATTATTAACGATGTAACGAAAGACAGCCGTTATATCCCTGATGAACGCCCTGCTCAATCAGAACTATGTGTTCCCCTTATATATAAAGAACAAGTTTTAGGTGTTATTGATTGTGAGCACCCAATCAAAGGTTATTTTACCAATGCACACCTTGAAATTCTTACAACAGTTGCTCACTTACTCAGTGCCAAGATTAACCAGGTTAATACAGTAAACAACTTACAAAAAACAGTTGAGCAACTCAACAATGCACAAAAATTAGAAAACAGCTTATTACAAATAGCTAACCTAACTTACAAAGCGAATGACCTAGATACATTTTTTAAAGCCTTGCATTCAATCATAAATAACTTACTTCGAGCCGATAACTTTTTTATCGCTCTATACGACAAAAAAGTAGATATACTTGACCTCGTTTACATAGTCGAAGAAGGCATAAACACTAAAACTCATCAAAAAATATCTAAAGAACAACTTAAAGATACCGCTTCATATTACCTTCTAAAAACAGAGCAAACCCTATTACTTAACAAAGATGCCTTTCAAAGTCACATTAATAACGGTGATTTTAAAATGGTAGGTCGGCAATCTGAGTCTTGGTTAGGTGTTCCATTTCAAACAAGTGATCGTATAAGCGGGGTTATCGTTGTACAAAGCTACGATAAAACACTGCATTACAACAAACACGATAGTGCTCTTCTAACGTATGTAAGTCGCCAAATAAGTATGGCAATTGATAGGCAATTAGCCCGCCAAGAACTTGAGCACAAAGCATTACATGACGAGCTTACAGGCCTTGCTAACCGCTCACTACTTATTGAACGTATAAAACATGCTATTTTACGTTTAACGCGTGCTAAAAAGAGTACTAGCCATGCCCTGTTGTATCTAGACTTTGACCGTTTTAAAAGTATTAATGATTCGCTCGGGCATGAAGTTGGGGACCACTTCCTTATAAAAATATGCGACTTGATTAAAGGTACAGTACGAAGCACGGATACATTTGCACGTTTAGGCGGCGATGAATTTGCAATTTTTATGGAAAACATCACGCATAAAAACCAAGTTAATGAAGCTTTAAACCGCATTAAAAACGCATTATCAAAACCTTTAAATATAGATAACCACTTACTCCAAGCATCAACGAGTATTGGGATTGCCTATACAGATAACGTAAACGACAAAGCTTATATATTACTGCAACAAGCCGATGCCGCTATGTATGAAGCTAAGTCAACCGGACGTGGTCAGGTAAAGTTTTTTAATAACACGATGCGTAAAAAACTTAAAACCCATGCCGATATAGAAAACGACTTACAACACGGTATAGAACACAACGAGTTTGAACTCTATTTTCAGCCAATTTTCACAATTAATACCAGTGAAGTTATCGGCTTTGAAGCACTTGTTCGTTGGCACCACCCTACAAAAGGGTTTGTACCCCCTAATGACTTTATACCGATAGCTGAAACTACAGGGCAAATTATAAATCTTGATTTACATTTACTTGATTTGGCGGCCCAGCATATTTCAAATTGGCACCAACAAGGCCATCGCTTTTTAAAAGTCACCGTTAACGTATCGTCACGACACTTTGCAAGCCTCGATTTTGTAGCGCAAATACATTCCATTTATAATAAGTACCAATTACCTCTAGGTTCTTTATGCTTAGAAATTACCGAATCTGGCTTAATAGAAAATCTAGAACTCGCCACTCAAATAATTGAAGGTCTCTCACCTCTAAAAGTAAAATTATGTCTTGATGATTTTGGAACAGGTTATTCAGCACTAGGCTACTTGCACCAACTGCCTATTCATATTTTAAAAATAGATAAAAGCTTTATTGACCATCTACAGGATTCTACTAACCCACTTGTTGAAGCCATTTTATCACTTGCGCAATCATTAAAACTTGAAGTTGTAGCTGAAGGAATAGAAACAGTTGAGCAATTAACTATTTTGCAATCCACCGCGTGCGACTATGGCCAAGGCTTTTTAAAATCAAAACCTGTTACTGCCAAAGAAGCCATATTACTAATTAATAAACCCTTATAAAAAGAGCCAGCGAGTAGGTCGCTGGCTTAGGTATTACGCATATACTCTCCCATTGAGCTAAACTTAAGCTATAAGGCAAAACGACTCTATTTTTTAAAGCACAATCTAAAGTAAGCATTCAACAAACCTCACCTCATACCGTTATCAGCATGGTTAAAACTCACGCTGAGCTAAAACGCACAGCAATCGTTATATCTAAAATACAACATGAAGCAAACTCATCTAAAACTCATCAAACCAGTTTTCAAATGACTTTTATCATTACTAACTCTAATATTTTCACGATTCATAGCGATAAACTGCAATAAAACGCATAACTTTAGCCATCTAGACGTTGAAACGTTTTTTATATAGGCGTAGTATGTAATTAATCTGAGCTGAACTCACTTTTCCCATGAGAATTTTTAAAGATGATTGGTATTAAACATTTAAAAACCATAGCAACCCTAAAAGAAACAGGATCTTTGGTTAATACAGCACGAGAGTTATTTTTGACACAGTCTGCTTTATCTCATCAAATCAAAGATTTAGAGAATAAATTGGATTGCCAATTATTTGAGCGTAAAACTCAACCAGTCCGCTTTACCCCTCAGGGAATGCTATTACTTGAATTAGCTCACGAAATATTGCCAAAAATGGAAGCGACTAAATGTCGTTTAAAAGAAAGCTTAAACCAGCCTATTTCTCAACTACGTTTGAGCGTGGAATGCCATGCATGTTTTCATTGGTTATTACCTACTATTAAAGAATTTAATAACTTTTGGCCTGATATAAAAATTGATTATGAACGTGGCTTTAGTTACGACGCTATTCCTGACTTACTAAGCGATGAGCTCGATTTAGTTTTAACGTCTGACATACGCGAACCCGACACATTAGAATACGCGCACTTATTTGATTTTAAATTGAAGCTTATTGTGGCGCCGGATCATGAACTTGCTAAAAAAGCGTATGTAACAGCGCTTGATTTAAAAAACGAAACTATTATTTCATACCCTATCCCGCGTGAACGCCAAGATATATTTAAGCATTTCATTCAAAATGCTCGTTTTGACGGTACACTAAAAACGGTTGACCAAGGGCTACTTATTTTTCAACTAGTAAGTGCTGGAATGGGCGTTGCTGCTTTGCCCGATTGGCTAGTTACACCTTATGAAAGCCAAGGCTTAATTAAATCAATTCCTTTAGGCGCTCTTGGTCTTACTCGCCCTATGTATTTAGCGATGAAAAAAGACATGAAAGATAACCCTGTTTATCGTCACTTTTTAAATACCTGTAAGCTAAATAACGGTCGATAATCATCAATATAATAAGTAATATCGCTGTAATTAACTCTACAGCGTTTAACTCTTATGTTTGTTATTAAAAAAATGATTGGTGGTTTACTTATGCCACTGCCTCTATTTGGTTTATTTGCGTGTCTGATGCTCCTACTGGCATTTAAAGGCCGCAAATCAGCTCTCTTTTTGTCTACTTTAAGTTTAATTGTATTACTTGCATTGAGCACACCCTTTATCGCCAATTTAATTATCCAAAATAATGAACCTGCGTCGCTTGCATTTAATACTCTAAAGCATCCAAAAATAGACAAAATAGTTGTACTAGGTTGCGATATAAACCCAAATCCTGCACTCAGTGCTAATAATCAATTAGGTAATTGTGCGCTAACGCGCTTGGTAGAAGGTGTAAAACTGGCAAAGCACTACTCTAACGCAGAGCTTATAGTTTCAGGCGGGGGTTATAAAAATACCACTAATAGCGGGCTTATGTATCAAACGGCAATTAGTTTAGGCGTTAATAAGAGCCGTATTTTCCAAAATCCAAAAGCAATGGACACAGGTGAAGAAGCTAAATTACTGGCATCAAAATTAGTCGACTTTAAAGTTGCACTAGTAACATCTGTACTGCACATGCCCCGTGCCAAAGACTTATTTAATGCTCAAGGTATTGAAGTCATAACCGCAGCCACTGATTATCATAATTTTGCTGCACTTCCATGGAGCAAGCAGTTTATTCCCAATGCTCATGCCTTACTTGTGGTTACGCAATACAGTCACGAAGTAGTAGGAAATATATGGATAAGTTTGCGCCGCTGGATAGATCCAGAGGCGCTGTAACTTATATAGCCTAATTAAACTGGGTTATCTATGTCTATAAATGTCACATCAAAACCATGCTCTTGAGCAAGTAACTCACCTAGTGCTTTTACACCATAGCGTTCTGTTGCATGATGCCCGGCTGCAAAAAAATCAATGTTTTGCTCACGAGAACTATGAATTGTCTGCTCCGATGCTTCACCCGTTAAATAAGCATCAATGCCTTGCTCTGCTGCTAAGTCAATATATCCTTGCCCACCACCAGTACACAGTGCAATGGTTTCTATTTTAGCTGAGCGTACTAAGCTTGTGAGCGGGGTTCGATTAAGCACTTTTGCAATTTTATCTGCAAAATCTTCACTACTTAATGGTGTTTTTAAACGCCCTTTCATTGCTACGCTATTTGAAGTTGGCTCTAGCCCTGTTTCAATTTCAATATCTAATAACTTTGCAAGTTGTGCGTTATTGCCAACTGCTGGATGAATATCGAGTGGTAAGTGATAGCCGAATAAATTAATATCGTTTGCTAGTAGTGCGCCTATGCGACGCTTTTTCATACCCGTTATTGGTTGAGATTCCCCTTTCCAAAAAAAACCATGATGAACCAAAATAGCATCTGCTTGTTGCTCAATGGCAGCTTCTATTAAAGCTTGACTTGCGGTTACACCCGTCACAATTTTTTTAATTTCGTTTTTACCTTCGACCTGTAAGCCATTTGGGCAAAAATCTTTTATTAAATGAGGTTTCAAAATGTCATTTAGGAGTTGGTTAAATTCTCTACGTTGCATACAACTTACCTTACTTAGCACTGAATTTTGTGCAAATTTTGGCGTTTATAGGCCTAAAATGGAAGGAAAATCGCAAAAAATTGAAAAACTGTTTTAAAATAGGTATAAATACCTCTTCTTTATCTGTGTTCACAACGTATAGGGTCTCTGATGAGCAAACTAGACAAAACAGAAGTGTTATCTGCCTTTGAAGCAGCGTACGAAACTGCCAATGGTAAAAAACCTGAAATCACAACCAAACCTGGTTGGTACAGCATTGATGGCGGTAAAAATTTACGCCTAGCTGACGTAGCAGAGCTTACTAAAAAATTAAACTCTGGTAAAACAACTAAAACGAAAAAACCAAAAGCAGCTGCTCCTGTTAAAGCACAGAAAAAAGCGCCATTCACTGTTGTTACCGAAAATGAAGAAGGTTACACAGCGGAAGAACTTTGGATTGTAATTTTAGCTCGTAAAGATCATGACTGTCGCTTACCGCGCGGTGTTGTTTAATCAACATTTATGATTTTTAAAAGAAACCGCGTTAAGCGGTTTTTTTATGTGCGCGATTTACCGTGGAAGACAGTAACCACTTTGCAGCAAAGCCACAAATAACAATGAACATCGTCCCGACTAATACTGGCATAATTAAAAAGTCCCAACTTTGTCCAGATACAATAATCAGAATAGGGTTAGCACCCGCCGCAGGGTGGACTGTTTTAGTGAGCATCATGAGTGTAATTGCAAAACCAACGGCCAATGCAATAGATACACTCCCGTCACCAACATAGGTTACAAAAATGATCCCCACAAATGCTGTTAAAAGATGACCAAAAATCACATTTTTTGGTTGTGCTAATGGGCTATTTGGTATGCCAAATACAAGTACTGCCGTTGCGCCAAAAGGTGCCATTAACCACAGTCCATAGCCTCCAATATTATTCAGCCAAGATAAAAAACCCAATACTAGCGCTGAAAAAAAGCCAGCAACACAGGCTAATTTAATATCTTCAATATTCATGCTACATCCTCAAATAAGGCAGACAGACTTGTCTACCTGGCAATGATAGACAAGTCTGTCTACTTATGTCAAGATACCTTTCAGCTAATATTTAAGGGGTTTTATGAATAAACAAGAGCAAATTATTACAACAGCACTTAATCTCTTTTATAGCAAAGGATTACATGCTGTGGGTATTAATGAAATTCTAGCCGTTTCAAGTATCGCTAAAAAAACGCTTTATAATCACTTCGCAAGCAAAGATGAGCTAATACTTGCTTGCTTAGCCACACGTGATAAAAATTTTAATAATTGGCTAGAACAAGTCTGTGATAAACAAAGCGCCCTTGACGTTGCGAATGGATTATTTAAAGGTTTAGAGAGCTGGTTTAATAGTGGAGTGCCGGAATTGGGCGATTTTAATGGATGCTTCTTCATAAACGCAGCAGCAGAATACCCACTCGCAGCGCATACTATTGCAATTCAGTGTAAGGCACATAAACAAGCTGTATTTAAAATTATATTGAATGCTTTACTTGCCACTCCTCAGCTAAAAAATAATAAAGCTAAAGCCGAAAATGTCGCACAAACATTATTTACTCTAAAGGAAGGGCTTATATGCCAAGCACGTGTCATGCATACTCAACCGCTTACTATGCCAAGTACTGCTTTGCTAAAACACATAATACAAAGCTAAAAAAAGCGGCTATGTAGCCGCTTTAAGAAGTTTAAAGTAAATTACAGTTCTTCAAAATAAAGTGGTTCGCGTTCTTTTTTACCCACTTCATTCATTGTCTCTGCATTGAATAGTCGACCATTGATCATGGTGTAATCTACTTTATCCGAATCTCGAATATTTTTAAGCGGATCGCCATCTATAACCATTAAATCAGCCAGTTTGCCCACTTCAAGCGAGCCTACGTTTTTATCAAGTCCTAAATACTTAGCCGGATCGAGTGTTGATGCACGTATTGCCTCAAGCGGTGTCATTCCGCCTTGTGCGAACATCCACATCTCCCAGTGTGCACCTAAGCCTTCACGCTGACCGTGCGCACCTAAGTTAACTAATACACCTAGGTCTTGCAGCTCAGCAGCAACGCGTGCGTTATTAAAGTGATTATAGTGATGATCGGGCGCTTTAATGCGGCGCATAGAGCGTGGTAATAATTGATTTTTTGGCACAAATTTACTTAAACGTGGATGATTCCACACATCAGTTTTATCGTACCAGTAGTTCTCACCCCAAATGCCACCATAAGCCACTACAAGTGTTGGTGTGTAACCAACATCACTTTGCGACCATAACTGCTTTATATCGTCATATATGTTCTCTACAGGGATTGAATGCTCAATACCTGTGTGTCCATCTACAATCATACTTAAGTTATGTTGTAATAATGAGCCACCTTCAGGGACAACCATCATTTCAAGTTCACGGCCTGCTTCAATAACTTGTTGGCGCTGCTCTCGGCGTGGCTGGTTATACGATTTAACACTAAACGCCCCTACTTTTTTAAGGCGCTCTAAATGAAATTTAGCATCGTCTAACGAGTCAATATGCGACGTATAACCTGGCATATTTGCGCCATATAAAATAGTACCCGTTGAGAAAATACGCGGACCAACAATCATGCCTGCCTTTTGCATTTCGCTTGCGGTAAATATTTCTGAGGTATCATTTGATGGATCGTGAATTGTAGTTACACCCAGCGCTAAACCTGCAAAGTTTTTCCAGTTTTGCTCAGGTATAATTTCACCGCTTGCTTGCGAGCCATGTGCATGAGCATCAACAATACCAGGCATAATTGTTTTGCCTGTTACATCAATAACCTCAGCACCTTTAGGGATGCTTATCTCGCTGGCTGTACCAATTGCTTTAATATGCTTGCCATCGGTGATGATTACACCATTTTCAATAACCTTTTCGCCATCCATAGTTATAATTTTTGCACCAGTGAGCGCAATCATGCCTTTAGGCTCTGCCATTTTTTTACTGAAACCAATATTATCGCCACTTTTCACTTTAAAGTCGGCATCTTCGGCTTTGTTAATGGCAAACATCCCCTCAAGGCTTGCATGATAAAGCTCAGGCCCTAATGTCCAATAAAGTTTGTTGCTCTTAGCACTCCAGCTAATGTTTTCACCAGCACGTACCGATAACTGCTCTATTGGGAATTGACTGTCTTTAGGCCCAATATTAATTGTTTTACCACTTTGAACAAACGGCGTTACAAATACTTTAAATCGCTCAGCAAAAGCGAGGTATTGCCCATCTGGTGATACTCTAAATTCAGTAGCATGCTCTGATTCGTACAGTTTGCGAACTTTTTTACTTTCAAGCTCAACTACGCTAAGCGTTGGTTTTGGCCAGGGACTCATTATAAAAACGCGATCGTTTGCATCTCCAAATTGTGGTTGATATCCACTTTTTGAAATAAGCTCACTTTTACCGCCTTTTGCGCTTACGCTATATATACCAGGGTTAAGTGACCATTTAGGGTTTAAAATACTGCCGCCAGTAGCTTTTCGATAAACAACCGTTTTACCATCTGGGCTAAACGTTGGCTCTACATATTTCCCAGGCTCTTTAGTAATTGTATCGCCACGACCACTGCGCGCAGAAACCACTCTTACAGACCCTTGTTTGTTATCATCCCATGTGGTGTAAACTATTTTTTTACCATCGCGAGAGTACTGTGGAAATAATTCGTAATGATCTGTTTGCTTTGTTAAACGCTTAATTTTACCCGACTCTAAATCACGTTTATAAATATGCCCAAGCGCTTCAAAAATTGCCGTTTCGCCATCTGGGCTTACTTGCACATTACGCAGCATTTTTACATCAAACTCATCAGTATCTAAGTTTTGTGTAAAGCGCACCGCTTTTTGAATTTTTTTACTTGTTTGCACTTTAAAAGGAATGGTTTTTACAGATTTGTCTGCAACATCTAGCTTGTGAATTGTGCCACCAGCCCAAAACACCAGTTCTTCGTTATCTGGTGTCCATGCAATGGTTGGGTATACACCATGAATAGCCCAGGTTTCTTGCATATCTCGCTCAAGCTTATCGTAAAGCTTAGTGTGCTCACCGCTGGTTAAGTCATATAAATAAAGACTAGTTTGAAAATCATCACGCTTTATATACGCCAGTTTTTTTCCATCAGGTGACGGTGTAGGCCTAATAGCACCGCCCATCGTATCGATTATGGTTTCAATTTCACCCGTTTCACGGTCGTAGCGCTTAATTTTATAAATGCCCGCTACAGAATCTTTTGAATAATGAAAGGTTTTACCGGGTGTTGCATCATGCGAAAAGTATACATAACGACCATTAGGTGAAAACATTGGCTCACCTAAATCTTTTTGATCGTTCTCGCGTTTTGTAAGCTGCACGCCCTTGCCACCCGCTTTATGATACAACCACACTTCACCTGCTCCCAATGAGCGGCTAGCTGTAAAGTGTTTACGCGCAACTAAGTAGTCGCCATCAGGACTCCATGCAGGACTATTTAATAACCTAAAGGTTTCATCGGTAACAGCGTGTTGATTTTCGCCATTTAAGTCCATTATCCAAATGTTATCGCCGCCACCTTGGTCGGAGGTAAACGCAATACTTTTGCCGTTAGGACTAAAGCGTGGTTGCATTTGCCATGCAATATCAGAGGTGAGCTTTGTAGCTGTACCACCACTCATTGGCATAATGTAAATATCGCCAAGTAAGTCAAACACCACAGTTTTACCATCAGGGCTAATATCTATATTCATCCATGTGCCTTGCTCAACGCTAATTGCAGCGTCAACAAATTGCCCTTTTGGTGAATCTACTTGCCATTTTTGTTCGTCTTTTTCAGCGGCATTTACCTGCCCTATCGCTAATGACACCGACAATGCTAATACTGTATGAAGCATTTTTTTCATGCGTTTCTCGCTTGTTTTTGTTGCAGTAAAAACTATTTCACATGATTGCAACAAAAACAAACGCAACTTGCCAGCGTTATATGATAAAGCGCGGTTTATGTAGGTTTAATGCCAAACAATAGGGTCAAATTGATAGTAATTAACTAGCATACTGTAAATTTCAGGATCGTATCGGCGAAGCTCTGCGGGTTTTTCGAGGAAGGTTTCGGTGAGTACAGCAAAAAACTCAGCTTCGTTAGTCGCACCATAGCTGTGAATAACATGCGGCATGCTATAAGCAACGTGACTTTTTAACTGGGTGAAAGCACGGCTAAATACTCGGCCCCACTCTTTGTAATCTGCTGAGCTTTTTAAAATGGGTGTGCCCGTTGTTTTACCTGTTTCTTGATCGAGTTGATGAGCAAACTCATGAAAAACTAAATTATGTCCATCACTTGGCAAGCGGTTACCCTCAAGCACATCATGCCAACTGAGTACAAGCGTGCCGCCAGGCCATGACTCGCCTAGTCTTACCGTATTGTGGTAACTCACAAGTCCTGCACTATCGCGAGTTGATTGTGGGGCGTAATAAGCACTGGGGTATAATAAAATTTCTTTTACATTTCTATATAACGGCCACGGTTTATTAAGCACTAATACACACGCATCGGCGGCTACAATTAACTTCATTGCAGACGTTAGCTTTAAGCCATCACAACCAACGAAGCGTTTTTCATTTAAAAACCACGTAATATGTCGCTCTAACTTTTCTCTGTCGGCATCGGTCATTTTTTTATAGATGGGCATGCAACGCAGTAAAATATCTTTTTGCTGTGAATTTAAAGCAAAGTCTTTATATTTACTGCGCCATAATCGGTTTTGAATTGATGGCCAACGCCAGAAAATCACCACAAAAAGAATTAAAACAACAATTAACAGTCCATTTATCATGGGGATTTCCTGAGCTAAGGTATGGTATATAAATATGTCCAGCACACGTGCTTTTCAAGCATATAAGGTTATGTATTTGAATAAAAAGTAATTCACATCGCATTGCTTATAGATTACTTAACCTGAACTTTGGTTAAGAGATTTACTAATGTATTGGATCATGGTGATATTTAAATTTATTTTCTCTAGCCAGAGATTTTTAGTGAAAACAAGGCGAATTTACGCGTCAATAGCGGGCCTATTGCAAGTAAATTCAACGCAGTTAGCGCTAAAAATAGCTGCTTGAGATAGATTTATTATCCAAAGTTCAGGTTAATTACTGCTTGCACTGCCGTTAGATGACGTGTTTAAGTTAACCTTTGCAAAAGGAGTCAAATGTACCCTGCAATGTGTTTATAAATTTCGCTACGTGCAAACCATCCATTAATGAGTGGTGTACATCGATAGCTAAAGGCATTGTACCTGTGTGTTTATCAAACTGACCAAATACAAATTTAGGAATGCCTAAACTCTCCCCTTCACTAAATGCATGCGAAAACGCACTAAAATTCAGCCACGGCAAAACAGATATATGAATTAAGTCGGCCTGCCCTTCTGTTTGGGCAAATGCATCAGAAAATAACGGCTGTTGTTTCGCTTTTTTGCTTACGTCACTTGCATGATTTGCAAACTCTTTAAAATCGCTTGCGCTATTAAAATAACTAAAAACAAACGTATCGTTTTCAGACAACTCAACCACACTTGCGCGAACACTATTAAGTAACCATGGCCTACTATCTATTATACGTAGCATTATTGAATCGTACTCATGGCACGCTTTTAAGGTGCAATATACATATGCTTGAAAAAAAGAAAATTGATTGGTTTTGCAATAGTCGTAAAGTGCTTGAGCATCTAAACGCACACACACATTAAAATAAGGCTGAGAAAAGTGTTTAAATAATTCAAAGTGTTGCTTTCTAGGCCAATTATCTAAATCGATAGGCTGCATGAGAGAAGTTGAGGGAGTCATAATTTGCCGCACAAAATTAAAAATAAAGTGTACCGCTGTTCAGTAATAATTGCATTAACTTACAGATAAACAAAAGGTGTGCAATTGCACACCCTTATATAAATTAGAACTTAGATCACAGACCGTTTTTAATGATCTCTTGCGCTAATTCGTCAGCAATTAAATGCGTTGATTTTTGCTCTTTTTCGCTGCGAGCAAAAATTTCAGTTAACGTATTAAAAATACCTTCAACATGTTTATTAGACGCTGCTGCACTGTAACCTTCTGGCGCTGTTTCGTAATAAACATTAATAATACCACCGGCGTTAATTACGTAATCTGGTGCATATAAAATGCCTTTTTCACGAATAACTTCACCGTGGCGAGATTCTGCCAGCTGATTATTAGCACAGCCTGCAATAATAGTCGCTTTTAAACGCGGTATCGTTAAATCGTTAATAGTTGCGCCTAATGCACAAGGTGCATAAACATCAACATCTAAGTCGTAAATGTCATCAATGCCAACCGCAGTTGCGCCAAAGTCACTTACTACACGATCAATGGCAGCTTGGTTAATATCAGTTACAAACAACTCAGCGCCCGCATCATGTAAATGTTTACATAAACCATAAGCAACAGCACCTAGACCTTGCACAGCCACTTTCACACCTGCAAAATTTTGATGGCCACGTTGATGCTGTAGCGCTGCTTTAATTCCTAAAAAAGTACCGTATGCTGTAAATGGCGATGGGTTACCGCTTTTACCTTCAAGGCCCAGTACGTAATTAGTTTCTTTATTCATAATAGCTACATCAGCACATGTGATGTTTACATCTTCTGCTGAGTAATAGCTGCCATTTAATCGCTCTAATTGACGACCAAATGCACGGAATAATTGCTCAGATTTAATTTCTTTCGCATTACCTATAATTACAGATTTACCGCCACCAAAGGGTAAGCGCGCAACTGCATTTTTATAAGTCATGCCCTTTGATAAACGTAGCACGTCATAAACAGCATCTTCGTCGTTCGCATAATCCCACATTCTACATCCGCCAACTGCAGGACCTAGGTTGGTATTATGTACAGCAATAATTGCTTTTAAACCCGACTCTTCATCAGAACAAAAAACCACTTGTTCATGGTTATCAAATTCAACTCGATTAAACACAGCCACTTAAAATACTCCGAAATAGTTAACCCGTGAGAGGGTATGCGCGCTGGAAATTGCCGAGACTTTATCACTTCATATACGTGTTCGCTATACTCACAGATGATAAAACCAATGAAAACATTAAGCTTAAATTAAATAACCTAATTAAAACTTTTATATAGATAAAAAATTTACAAAACCGTCATTTTTAAGTTTTAAATACTATAAATATAAGAACCACACCGACTTACGTTTACGTGAACGTAATGCAATTGTTGCATGTAAAGTTTAATATACAAGTGCTACCTGGCTGCTACGTACTGGTGCCTATAGGTTTCCAGTAAAAAGTAAGCTTTTTCGCAAACTGGTCAGAGCTGTAAACTTGCTAATAACTCTATTTAAAAAAACAAAAAAGCGAGCACTAGGCTCGCTTTTTAAAAATACAAAACGTACGTTATTTTAGCTTGCTATCAAGCTCTTCAATTTTAGCTTTCCAGATAGCAGGGCCTTGTGTATGCGCATTGGCGCCTTCACTGTCTACTGCAACAGTCACTGGCATATCTTCTACTTCAAATTCGTAAATAGCTTCCATACCTAAATCTTCAAAAGCTACAACACGCGCTTTTTTAATCGCTTTAGATACTAAGTAAGCTGCGCCGCCTACAGCCATCAAATAAACAGATTTATGCTCTTTAATAGACTCAACAGTCGCAGGGCCACGTTCAGCTTTACCAATCATGCCTACAATGCCTGTTTTTTCTAGCATCATATCGGTAAATTTATCCATGCGAGTGGCTGTTGTAGGGCCAGCAGGACCTACTGCTTCATCGCGTACCGCATCCACAGGGCCTACGTAATAAATAAATTTATTATCAAAGTCTACGCCCTCAGGTAAACCTTCACCTGAATTGATCATATCTTGCAAACGTTTATGCGCTGCATCACGACCTGTTAAAATAGTACCCGAAAGTAAAACGGTTTCACCCATTTTCCATTCTTGAACATCTTTTTTAGTCAGTGTATTTAAATCAACACGACGTGTGCCTTCGCCTACTTCAAATGTTACTTGTGGCCAATCTTCTAGTTTAGGTGCTTTTAAATTAGCAGGGCCAGAACCGTCAAGCGTAAAATGTACATGGCGAGTTGCCGCACAATTTGGGATCATTACTACAGGTTTTGAAGCGGCATGCGTTGGTGCCGTTTTAATTTTAACATCAACAACCGTTGTTAAACCGCCTAAGCCTTGTGCGCCAATACCTAATTTATTAGCACGATCAAAAATTTCTAAACGCAGTTTTTCTTCTGTTGTCTCTGCGCCGCGTTCCATTAGCTCATGGATATCAACCGGATCCATTAACGACTCTTTAGCCATTACTGCTGCTTTTTCAGCCGTACCACCAATACCTATACCTAGCATGCCTGGCGGACACCAACCAGCACCCATTGTTGGTAGTGTTTTTTCTACCCATGCAGCAACATCATCTGACGGGTTTAACATAACCATTTTACTTTTGTTTTCAGAGCCGCCGCCTTTAGCCGCAACCATTACTTCTACTTTTCCACCCGCTACTAAATCAATATGCACAACCGAAGGCGTATTATCTTTAGTGTTTTTACGTGTGCCAGCAGGGTCTGCAACAATAGATGCACGTAAAGGGTTATCTGGATTTAAATATGCACGACGAGTACCTTCATCAACCATTTGTTGAACGGTTAAATCTGTTTTATCCCACTTAACATCCATACCTACTTTAACAAAACAGGTAATAATACCGGTGTCTTGGCAAAGTGGACGCTTGCCTTCAGCCGACATGCGTGAGTTAATTAAAATTTGTGCAATGGCGTCTTTAGCCGCTTTACTTTGTTCTTTGTTGTACGCTTTTTCGAGTGCTTGAACAAAATCAAGTGGGTGATAGAACGAAATATATTGCAATGCATCTTCAATGCTATCAATAAAGTCTTGCTGACAAATTGTACTCATAGTGGTTCCTTAAGTTACCGTTACGCGTTGTCGCGTAATCTAAATCAAACCGGTGACGGTGGTTTGCACTGTTTTTTGCAGCTTAGTGCTGCCAAAAAATTTGACTTATGATACCCTCCCAGCCCGTTTCGAGCCAGTTCTTAAAGGGGCAGTAAATGCTAAACAATAAAAAAAATTGTATTAAATTAGGCATAACACAAAACTGCATTGACGTTTTTGCGCATTTTTCACATTTGCCTTACGCAATTCTATTAGATTCTGCAAATAGTAATCATATAAACAGCCGTTTTGATATTATTGCCATTGAGCCGCAAAGTACCCTTGAAGTAAAAAATAATAAAAGCTTTTTAAATAATATAGAAAGTAGTGATAACTGCTTTGAAATTATGAATAATGAGCTTTCGCATCTTGCTAAAACAAAAGCCGATTACGATTTACCCTTTAACGGCGGCTGGCTTGGCTACTTTGGCTACGACTTAGGGCGTACAATTGAAAACATCCCCACTCATGCCATTGAAGACATTAATCTTCCCCAAATGGCTATTGGCCTTTACTTAGATGCCCTTATTTACGACAAGCAGCAACAAAGCTGGTTTTATGTATCGCAGCCAAACACCGATCGATTAGCGCTTTATGAGCAATACTTAAATACACACGCTAACTCCCAAGTTAATACGCAGTCCTTTGCCCTAAACAGCGACTGGCAATCAAATATGAGCGAAACGGAATACGCTGCAAAGTTTGCCCAAATTGAGGAGTATCTAAAAAGTGGCGATTGTTACCAAATTAATTTAGCGCAGCGCTTTAACGCTCAGTTTGAAGGCTCCCCTTGGGCAGCTTATATTAAACTGCGTGAGGCAAATAAAGCGCCATTTTCGAGCTTTATAAATCACCCTCAAGGGGCAATTTTATCAATTTCCCCTGAGCGCTTTATATCTGTAAATAATAACGTTGTAGAAACCAAACCTATTAAAGGCACTCTGCCGCGAAAAGCGGATGCGCTGGAGGATCAACGCCAAGCCCAAATACTCGCAGCATCAGCTAAAGATCGCGCTGAAAACGTAATGATTGTTGATTTACTGCGTAACGACTTAGGCAAAGTGGCAAAACCTGGCAGCGTCCACGTCCCTTCCCTTTTTGCTATTGAAAGCTTTCCGGCAGTGCATCATTTAGTAAGCACGGTAACCTCAGAACTTGATGAAGGCAAAACAGCGGTCGATCAATTAAAAGCGGCTTTTCCGGGTGGCTCAATCACCGGTGCGCCCAAAATTAGAGCGATGGAAATAATTGAAGAACTAGAACCACATCGACGCAGCATTTATTGTGGTTCAATTGGTTATTTAAGTGCATGTGGAAATATGGATACGAGTATCACTATTCGCACCTTGGTGTGCCACAAAGCGCAAATTTACTGCTGGGCAGGTGGCGGAATAGTAGCTGATTCTAAAGTCGAATTGGAATATCAAGAAACTTACGATAAAGTAAATAAAATCCTCCCTTTATTAAAACAGTAGGTCGCTTTGAATAGTGAACACATTATGGCGCGGTTTCTGTTAAGCCCTACAGCTGCGCCAAACCAGTTAAAAGACACGCGTAAAAAACGTGCTAGCGCTGTTATGCTGCCAATTATTGATATAGATAATCATGCACATATTTTACTGTGTAAACGCCCTACTTATTTACACCATCACCCAGGGGAGATTTGTTTGCCCGGAGGTAAGTTTGAAGTAAGCGACATTACCCTTCGCACCACAGCCCTTCGCGAACTAAAAGAAGAGCTAAATATTGCCCAAAACAACGTTAATGTATTAGGTCACTTACCTGAGTATTCAACCTTAACGGGTTTTAGTATTAGCCCCTATGTGGGTTTACTCAAAAAAGACACCACCTGGGAAAATGACTATAATGAAGTACAAGCGAGCTTTTTACTCTCGGTCACTGAGTTAAATAACGAAGCTAATTGGCAACCCTTACCTTTTCAACGATTTGGGAAAACGGTTATTTTGCAAGGTTTTAAAACGCCACATGGTTTACTTTGGGGTGCGACAGCAAGCATTATAAAAAACTTTACAAAACAACTCGCCTTACCAGTTTAAATCTTCGTTATTAGTAGTTACACAATCACAATTCCACGTTATCATGCTCGACCGTTCAAAGAGCAGCTTCGTGCTGATAAAACAAAGTAGAGACACACACATTATGATCAGTGCATTTGATATGTTTAGCATTGGTATTGGCCCTTCGTCATCACACACCGTTGGCCCAATGCGCGCATCACGCTTATTTGTTAATGACCTACAAGAACAACAATTATTAGCAAATGTGACCGATATTAAAGTAGAGCTTTATGGCTCTTTGGGTCAAACAGGTGTTGGCCATGGCTCGGGTAAAGCCGTAATTCTTGGTTTAGCCGGTTATGACCCTGAAACTATAGATGCCGATTTAGTCGACGACATTTTAGCGACAATCGAAAAAGATCAGGTTATTTATTTAAACAAAACACACAAAGCTAAGTTTCCAAAACAAGGCGCTATTGTTTTTCATCGTCGCAAAACGCTGCCTAAGCACTCTAATGCAATGGAAATTATCGCCTCAAACAACGGCGAAAAAGTTTACAGCAAAGTATATTACTCTATTGGCGGTGGCTTTATTGTCACTGATGAAGAGTTTGAAAACGAAAAACAAGCAGCCCTTGATATTAGAGAAGAAAACCCAGCTCCTTTCCCTTTCAGTAGCGCAAAAGAGCTACTAGAGATGTGTAAAGAGTCAGGGCTTAGTGTTTCAAGCTTAATGATGAAGAACGAAAAAACACTACGCACTGAAGATGAAATAAAAGACACGCTGTTTCATATCTGGAAAGTAATGATGGCCTGTATTGACCGTGGTATGCGTACCGAAGGTATTTTACCTGGCGGCTTAAAAGTAAAGCGCCGAGCGCCTAGCTTATACTTAAAACTAAATATAGAGGTCAGTAACGACCCACTTCGTGCAATGGACTGGGTTGATTTATTTGCCCTTGCCGTAAACGAAGAAAATGCGGCAGGTGGCCGTGTAGTTACCGCACCAACTAATGGTGCTGCGGGTATTTTACCGGCTGTGCTTATGTACTATCACACATTTGTGAAAGAAGTAGACCGCGATATAGCC
Source organism: Pseudoalteromonas sp. SR44-2 (assembly GCF_014163745.1). NCBI lineage: Bacteria > Pseudomonadati > Pseudomonadota > Gammaproteobacteria > Alteromonadales > Pseudoalteromonadaceae > Pseudoalteromonas > Pseudoalteromonas sp. SR44-2. The sequence continues at coordinate 49,408 of NZ_JACJDW010000027.1, forward strand.
ACGCGTTATTTATTAACCGCTGCTGCTATTGGTATTTTATATAAAAAGAATGCCTCTATATCGGGTGCCGAAGTAGGTTGCCAAGGTGAAGTCGGCGTTGCGTGCTCTATGGCTGCAGGCGCATTAACAGAAATTGTTGGTGGCAATGTTGTGCAAGTAGAAAACGCAGCAGAAATTGGTATGGAACATAATTTAGGCCTCACGTGCGACCCTGTTGGTGGCTTAGTACAAGTACCGTGTATTGAACGTAATGCAATGGGCGCGATTAAAGCAATTAATGCCTCACGTTTAGCTATACGTGGCAGTGGCGAGCAAAAGGTATCACTTGATAAAGTGATTAAGACCATGCTTGAAACTGGTAACGATATGAAAACTAAATATAAAGAAACCGCTCGCGGTGGATTAGCAGTTAATATTATCGAATGTTAATCAGCTCGCTATAAAAAGAAAAAGCCGCCTATTTTTAAAATAGGCGGCTTTTTTATTATTCGTTTAATGTAGTGACATTATTTAACGGGTAACTCTATATCTGCAAATAACTTATCTACGTCATCTTGGTTACGTAACAAGCTTGCTCGCTCTACGCGCTCTTTAGTTAAGTGCGGTGCAAAACGTTCAATAAAATCATACATGTAAGTACGTAAAAAGCTGCCCTTTCTAAAACCAATTTTGGTCGTGCTTGCTTCAAATAAGTGGCTTGCATCAATACACACTAAATCGGTATCGCTCACTTGATCTATCGCCATTGAAGCGACAACACCAACTCCTAAACCCAGTCGTACGTATGTTTTTATAACATCAGCATCGGTTGCAGTAAATACAATGTGTGGCTCAAGTCCGTGTGCGCTAAATGCTTTATCTAACTCTGAGCGGCCCGTAAAACCAAATACATATGTAATGAGTGGATATTGGGCAATGTCAGCAACAGTTAAACTATTTGCCTTTTTAGCGAGCGGATGGTCTTTAGCAACAACAATACTGCGATTCCAATGATAACAAGGCAACATAACTAAATCTGAATACAAATGCAGTGCTTCTGTTGCAATAGCAAAGTCGGCATCACCGCGTGCTGCAGCATCCGATATTTGCTGTGGAGTACCTTGGTGCATATGAAGCGATACCGCAGGGTATTTTTTCATAAACCCTTGAATAACGTTAGGCAAAGCATAACGGGCTTGGGTATGTGTTGTGGCAATATTTAACTTACCTTGATCAGGTAACGTATGCTCATTAGCAACGGCTTTAATACCTTCTACTTTGGAGAGTATTTCACGAGAAATATTAATTATATCTTCGCCAGCACCGGTTACATGCGTTAAATGTTTACCACTGCGACCAAAAATTTGTACACCCAACTCATCTTCTAACATGCGTACTTGTTTAGAAATTCCTGGCTGCGAGGTAAATAAACTCTCAGCAGTCGCTGAAACATTTAATTTATGATTTTGTACTTCTACGATGTATCTGAGTTGTTGTAATTTCATGGCTGCAAATTTTAACGTTATTATTCATATTATTTATAAAGGCAATACAGCTTAAAACCAAGTGTTATTTACGTAAAATATCACTTTAGGTCTTTAGGTGTGCAATTATCTGATTAGAGCTCAAGGCTAGCATAATAAATATGCTTGAGGTAGCGATGTTTATTCAGCTTTAGTTTATAAGCCCTTAGGGTGACTACGGTTTATAAAGAGCTCAACCTATCAATTTTTGGGTGTATTTTTTAAGTTAATCGGCGCAAAGCTACCCTGTTAACGTATATTTAATGTAAGATTAAATAATTAGGTTATATGTCCGAGAATTACACCATGATCGTTTCTATTATAATAGTGCTTATAGTTGCATTGATTGTGATTGCACTTTGGGTAAGTGCTGTACAACAACACAAAGAAAAACAAGAGGCAGAACGCCGCAAAGAGCTTACAAAACAAAAAGCTATAATAGAAGAAACAGAAGAAGCACTAATGAATAGTGCTAACATACCCCTGTCTGAGAATCTAATTCGTACGTTACAACGCCGTATTTACGAAGCTTTAAATACAATGGTTAATAACTCGCAAACATCTAAAGCACTTAAAAGCCGCTTAAGTGAAGCGAAAACGCACTTATCTAATCCCGTTCAAGATAATAGCAGTGAAGCTTTAACGCTACCGAATAATGACAAGCAACTTGTAGGCTTAATTCAGGGCATTAAAAAATTACGCTCAATTTTACGCTCTGAACACAGTAAAGGTCGTATTGACAGCCAAGTTTTTGTTTTAGAAGATAAACGTCTTGAAAAACTACAACTGCGTATTAATATTGAAAGCCAAATAAAACGTGGCTTATCTGCCCGCTCAGCAAGTATGGTTGGCTCTGCAAGACAGTATTTTGAAAAAGCACAGGCAACGCTCAATGCAGTTACATACACCGATGAATATGTAACAACAAAACGCCAAGAAGTTGAAGGTTACTTAGAAGCAATTAGTGTTGAACTAAGAGCTTCTAATGCAAGCGCACTTAAAAAGAAAACAGAAGAAGAGCAAGACGACTTAGATATATTGTTTGCTCCTAAAAAGAAATGGTAGCGTTTTTATAAAAGCATTAAAAAGCCTGCACAAATTAAATTTGTGCAGGCTTTTTTTATTTTTCGTTAGCCATTAAGACAAAAATGCAAACTTGAAAACAAACAAGGCTGTTAATATCCAAACACTAATACTGACTTGATCTTTTTTACCACACAATACTTTAACCGCGGTGTAAGATATAAAGCCAAGCGCAATACCGTGTGCAATCGAGAACGTTAATGGTGTCATTAGCAACACAACCGTTACGGGAATTGCATCGGTCATATCATCCCAATCTACAAACTTTAAATTTTGTAGCATCAGTACAGCGACATATAAAATAGCACCTGCCGTAGCATAAGCCGGTACCATTTGTGCAAGCGGTGCAAAAAACATCATTAGTAAAAAGCAAATACCTACAACTACAGCCGTTAAGCCAGTACGTCCGCCAACAGATACACCAGCAACCGATTCTATATACGATGTAGTCGTAGACGTGCCTAGCATCGCACCTGCAATTGTTGCAGAGCTGTCAGCACTTAGTGCGCGTCCTAAACGAGGCATGTTACCTTTTTCATCAGCTAAACCAGCTTTTTGAGTGACTGCAACTAATGTACCCGAAGTATCAAAAAGATCGACAAACAAGAATGCAAAAATAACACTCATCATTGATATATCAAAAGCGGCGGCAAAATCTAGTTGCATAAAAGTAGGCATTATTGATGGTGGCATAGCCATAACACCGTGATATTCAACTAGCCCTAAACTTAGTGCAATGCCTGTCACTAATAAAATACTAATAAGTACACCGCTTTTAAAATCGCGGTATAAAAGCGCTGCAATTACAAAAAAGCTTAATATAGCTAATAATGGGCCTGGGGAAGTAATGTCGCCCAATTGCACTAGTGTTGCAGGGCTTGAGACAATAATGCCTGCATTTTTAAGGGCAATTAAGGCTAAAAAAGCACCAATACCTGTTGCGATAGCTCGCTTGAGCACCAGAGGTATGGCATTAATAATCCATTCTCTGACTTTAAATAAGCTTAAGAATAAAAATATACAACCCGACATAAAAACAGCCCCTAATGCGGCTTGCCAGGTATAACCCATTCCTAATACGACGCCATACGTAAAAAAGGCATTTAGTCCCATGCCAGGCGCTAATGCTAATGGATAATTAGCCCATAAGCCCATTATAAAACAGCCTATCGCAGCTGCTATACATGTCGCTACAAATGCAGCCCCTTGGTCCATCCCTGCCTCAGCAAGCATAGCCGGGTTTACAAATACAATGTATACCATAGTAATAAAGGTAGTTAGGCCAGCAACGCATTCGCGTTTAACTGTTGAATTATTTTCGCTGAGTTTAAATAAGGCTTCAAACATAATAAACTTGTGATAGTAAAAAGTGGCGAGATTTTAACATAAAAATTATCTTTTACAGGACATTTTACCTTGCTATATACTAAACTGTTAAAGTAGTTAAAATAATAAATGAACCAATATGCTTAAAACAACACCTTGTGAGCAAGACTTAGAGCAACAGCTAGACAACATTTTAGGTTTTGTTACTCAACCAGAAAGCAGCCCCGCGCCCATTGATAATAAAAAAGATGAGCAAAGTACTATTAATAAAGCCCTATATTATTTAAAAAATAATCAAGCTCCATTGGCTGCAAAATGGATGCGCCTTGCTGCAATGGCAGGAAACCATAGAGCACAGTTTTATTTAGGTTTATTTTTTGTAAAAGGTGAAGGCGTGCCACAAAGTGTATTTCATGCTGTAGCGTGGTTGAGCTTAGCGAGTAGCCAAGGGTATGCACCTGCCACTGCAGCGGTTACAGATATACGCAAACATATCGAAACTAAGCGATTTAAAGATGCTCAATGTTATGCAGCAAGTTTGTACGAACAAATTCACCAACTCCAGTTTTCTCATATGATCCCTCGCACGAGTGAAAACACATAAACCAACTAAGTTATAAGTACTGTATACAGTGTTGAAAAATACTGTATATAGTTACAAAGATACTCCTACACAGTATAAAACCCACAAATGAAGACACTACTCAAAAATTTATTTTAAAACAACCTTCTCAAAAACAAGCCTATAACAAGTTGATTAATAAAGAATTATAGATTTAAAAATAAAAAACAATGATCAAAGGCTGAATAACTGTACAAATAAATAGCATAAAATGCTTGCACGAAAGCACTGTATAAACTACTGTATATGAATACTGTATATGAATACTGTATAAAAACCCAGTGAGTGAAACTATGTTACAGCCTATTACCGTGCGAACAGTTAAAAGTTACCAACAAGACGAGCAAAGCGATTGCGTAAATTTGATCCAAATTGAAGATGAAATTTCAGCGACCTTTGAGCTTTTAAAAGTATTACACCAATACAATAGCTCTAATGCATGGACGTTATTAATTGCGCCAGATCATGTACCGAGCAAAGCTTTACTTGACTCATGCTCTATTGATACAAGTAAATTACTTGTTATTAGACAGAAGCACCTAGTAAATCTAGAGTATGTATTAAATTCTGCGTTACATAATGGAAACTTTGCAGCGGTAATCACCTGGACCGATATAGTTAATAACCAACTACTTACAAATCTATCGTTCGATTTAAGTAAAACGAATACAAAACTATACTGTTTTACTAAAAACGCACAAACAACAGAGATACCACTCGCTCAATAAGCTTGTTAAACTAATGTTTTAGACTTTGTATTATTATTATGACTTCACTCAATGCCATACTATGTTTTTGCAGCAGTGGGCACAATTATGCCGATTGCTGCGAGCCGCTTCACTTATCTGTAAAGCAAGCTGACACTCCTGAACAACTTATGCGCTCACGATTCAGCGCTTATGTTATTAAAAATGCAAAATATGTTTATCAAACCTACGCAAAAGAAAAACAAGCTGAGAATCCGGTTAAAGAAATCAATGATTTTGCTAACAGCTGTCGATTTATAAATCTTGATTTAATTGACTCAAGCCATGATGGCGATACTGGAACTGTAGAATTTAAAGCCCAATATTTTTATCAAAACTTATTTTGTGAGCTTCATGAAAAATCGCAGTTTATTAAAGAAAACACTCAATGGCGTTATTTAGATGGCACTATATATCCTGTTGAAGATATTAAAGTAGGCAGAAATGATAACTGCCCATGCGGTAGCAATAAAAAGTACAAAAAATGTCATAGCATGTAATCAATAATCTTATTTAATATTTATTACCTAAAAGGTGTTTTTAAGTGGCAGAGTGATTTATTAGCTAACTAAACTTAAAAACACACTTTGTTACGCCCTTGCATTTTAGACTCATACATTTTTTCATCTGCGATCTGCAACGTGTTTTTGTTATTTACGTATGGTTGTAGGGTTGCACCGCCAATACTAATAGTCACAAAATCATATTCTGAATATTTGTGTAATATTCCTAAATCGGCCACATTCTGTTTAATTTTATCAGCAACACAAATTGCACCTTCAGTGCTTGTATGCGGTAGAACAGCTACAAACTCTTCGCCGCCATAACGCGCAACAAAATCGGTTGGCCTTTGCAAACTATTAGTAATAGTTTGTGCTACTAGGTTTAACACCGTATCCCCCTGCACATGACCATAGATATCATTGTATTGCTTAAAGTAATCTATATCGATGAGTAATAGTGCATAGTCAACTTTTTCTCGTAAGGCGCTTCGTTCCATTTTAGAAAAATGTGCATCAAAATAACGGCGATTGAATACTTTAGTTAAATCATCTAAAAATACTTTTTGATTGAGTAAGTCGTGTTGAAGTTTCATCGTGATATGGGCGCGCACTCTTCTATATAAAGTTTCCGAGTTAGTTGGTTTCTTTATAAAATCTACAGCCCCTGCTTCCCAGCACTCTTCTTCTTGATTTTCAGATGAGGTTACAAAAATAACGGGGATATCTTGTGTTTCAGGTATATTTTTTAATTTTAGACATGTTTCAATACCACTCATTCCTTCCATATTAATATCGAGTAGTATTATATCTGGCGGATTATGTTTACAAATTTCAATCGCATCCTCACCACAGCTCGTTGTTGTTACACTAAAATGCTCTGATAATATTTTTTTTAATACAATTAAGCTTAATAGCTGATCATCAACGACAAGTACCTTAGAGTTCTTTAAGCTTAATTTCAATTGGTGGTCAGAGTAATTTATAGGCATGGTACAACTGTTTTGTTTTTTTAATTAAACACACCTTATATCACTATATTTTGTTATGTAAATGTTAATATAATAAAATTCTACTTATTAGTTACTAATAAAAATGATTTATGGTGAATCTTTAATGCATAAAAACAAAAAATGAGCCACTTGGGCTCATTTTAAAACTTCGAATACTTAATTTAGTTAAGTATTATTCGTCATCATCTAAATCTAATTGCTGACGTTGAGCAGGTCGAGCTAAAATCTCTACGTAGAAAGAGGTCAAACCTTGCTTTTCAATTTCGCCAATTTGGTTACTTAATTCAGCAACGTGCACAACTTGCGCATCTTCAGCTGTGTTACCAAACTTACAGTCAAATGCCCAATAGTCAGCATCTTCAGGTAGCGTTTTATTACGCTCTCTTTTCAAATATTTTTTCACTTCGTGCTTTGCAGCATCAACCATACGAGGGTATTTGATTTTCTCGTGATTTAGCGTGAATGTTTTCTTCATTACGTTCCTAATTACCTTGGTTTAATGATAATGGCATTTCATGTCATACCATTTGACGCCATTATAGCAATTGCATTTAATTTTTGGATGCTTTTTTTTCATTAAATCAATTATTAGCAAATATATAAAGCAGACCCGTTATAAAGCATATATTAACTGATGATTAATACAATCATATATCACACCGCAATAAGCTGAAGTGGTTGATGTATTGCATCATTATTAAGGCTGTCGTAAAAAGCAGCTGCATCTATAGGAGGATTCGCAAGTTGTGTTTGTTCGCTTTTAATTCTTCTTCTGACAGCAAGCTCACAGTTATCTATTATATTAAGTGGAATATGCTTATCATCATTTCTAATCGCAAGTGGTTCAGGCTTTAAGCACTGTTTTAGCTTAATACTTGTCATACCGCAGCGCTCTCCTTCTTGAGATATTAATGATGCATTAAACTGTCCAACCAACATATTGTATTCATCAGGGGCTAAAAGTTGCTTTGGACCTGCGCCAAATTGCTTTCTTAATGCCTCTTCTTCTATAACTAAATTATCTATTTCAGTTTTTGGTAAATGAAATTGGCTAAAGTCGAGTGCGTCATGTGACAGCATCGCTAATAATAGAGAAAATTCGCCACGGCGATTTTCATGCACACTATTATTGAGCCTACTGTTTAACTGACTCTCTGTGATTAACAAATCATCTATTTGCATAGTCTTTAGTCGATTGTGGTAACTGATAGATATTTATCGGCTTTATTTCAATTTTCTTTAGCTTTTTTCTTTACTTAAATACGCAATTTGCTATTATCAGCGCCGTTGCATTGGAGGGGTTCCCGAGCGGCCAAAGGGATCAGACTGTAAATCTGACGGCTCAGCCTTCGCTGGTTCGAATCCAGCTCCCTCCACCACTTTTCTTACCGCTAAGTTAAGTGGGGCCAAATGCAATAAAATTAGTGTGGAGGGGTTCCCGAGCGGCCAAAGGGATCAGACTGTAAATCTGACGGCTCAGCCTTCGCTGGTTCGAATCCAGCTCCCTCCACCACTTCTCTACTATTCCTATATTCCTATATTCCTATATTCC
>NZ_JACJDW010000028.1:0-51752 GCF_014163745.1 Pseudoalteromonas sp. SR44-2
GCGTGAGCAGGACGCGGAAGCTTTGCTCGGTTTTTACTTAGCCCACTAGGTTACAAATCTCGCGCCGCGATTAAATAGCCCCTAGTTTGAACAAATTTTAATCCGCAAAGTTCAACAGACCCTAAAGTTAATAGCTTAAACCTCTCGTTTGTTTTTAACATTCACACTTTTTAGTAATTGACCTTTTGGTCAGTAAAGCTACAATCAATCAATACGTTAAACACGCAAACTCTATAATGACCACACAAATAAAGCCAAATAAAAAAGAAATTACACGCGAGAAAAACCAAAAACTAATTTTAGATGCCGCCGAGCAATTGTTTTCGCAATTAGGTTACGACGGAGCAAGTATGAGCATGGTTGCTAAAGAAGCGCAGGTGCCAAAAGCTAATATTTTGTATTACTTTAAAAGTAAGGATGGTCTGTACGAGTCTGTGATTGACCGCATAATAGCTAATTGGAACTTAGGGCTCGATAACGTCACAATTAACGACGATCCAGCTACCGTGCTTTATAACTATATTAAAAGCAAAGTAATACTGGCCGTAAATCAGCCAATGCAATCTCGCTTATTTGCCAGTGAAATACTGCGCGGTGCCCCTTATTTACAAAACTACTTTAGAACCAATACCCGCCCTTGGGTTAAACAAAAGGTTGATGTACTTCAAGCATGGATGGATGCAGATAAAATGGATAAGGTTGACCCCTATCATTTGCTCTTTACTATTTGGTCTACCACGCAATATTACGCCGACTTTCAGGCTGAGGTTTTACTCGTAATGAACAAATTAGAGTACGACGAAACCGATGTGGCACAAATTACGCAATCAATTGCCCACATAATTTTAAAAGGTATTGGCCTTAAAATACCTGAGCAAAGTGAGACTTAACCCATGACACCCTTTACTACACCCGATTTATTTGACGATCATCGCGATAACGTGCAAGTAGCAGACAGCGGCCTTTACCACTTTGGTAAAAAAAACACGTTTTATGGCAAAGTAGTTACCGTTACCTGCCCAGAAGATAACTCTTTTGCCGCCGATATATTGCATGAAAATGGTGAAGGTAAAGTATTGGTTATAAACGGGTTTGCGAGCAAACGCTTTGCGTTTATAGGCGATATTATGGCTGAGCGTGCCTTAAGTAATGGCTGGGAAGGCGTAATAATAAATGGCTGTTGCCGAGATATAGAAATACTTGCCACGATGAACTTACCTGTAATGGCGCTAGGCTCTACACCACGTAGTACCTTAAAGCGCGGCTTTGGTGATAAAAACCAAGCTATTACCATGCTTAGCACCACCATAGAACCTAACGATTGGGTTTACGCCGATATTAACGGTTTAATCATCAGTAAAACGCCCCTTATTTAGCACTCAAAACCATATAAATAAAGACCAACTTGGTGCATCTGCGCACCAAATTGGTTTGTTTTAGCTCATTTTAATCTCAATATTTTTATAGCCCACACTTACAAATCTCATACAACCCACTAAATCCTGACCAGTTGGACAGGATTTTAATTTATGGCATTCCTCTTGCTTAGTCTAAGCACTATAAAATCAAAACTACCGATTAAAAAGCACAGCTTTAGCAATTGCATTAAATTAGTGATCTATTATAACGAGAAGAAAATGACGCAGTGAGTGCGCTATTTAATCCGATAAAATGATCATGTTTTTAATAAAATTGGTATTCATAATAATAATAACCAGCCCGCTTTTTAATCACTCTTAACTTAATAAGTAAGTACTTGGTCAGTTTTATAATAATGAGCTGCAAATGAGTGATAAAAAAAACAACAAAGGTATATTTTGCAATCACGGTCCTACCCTGTGGCAAACAAACCACTCTGGAGTGCTTGCAAACAATCGCTTAGCTGTAAAAGATGTATTTGCAGTAAAGGGCGAGCGTAACAGCGCAGGCAACCCACACTGGTTTAAAACAGCTAAACCGGCTCAAAATACGGCAAGCTCGGTTAATAAGCTCATGACCGCTGGTTGTAACTTTATAGGCTTTACCCATACTGACGAGCTGGCTTATAGCTTAGAGGGTAATAATATACATTATGGCGCTGCGCAAAATCCTAAATTAAAAGGGCATGCTTGCGGTGGTTCGAGTATGGGGTCTGCAGCAGCCGTTGCTGCTAACTTAGCTGATATTGGCTTAGGCACCGACACCGGCGGCTCAATTAGAATACCCGCCAGCTATTGTGGTTTATATGGCATAAGGCCAAGCCATAACGTGATTGAAAAAGACGGCCTAATACCGTTGGCTCCGCCTTTTGATACCATAGGTTGGCTTACCCAAAGCGCCGAGCTATTAAGCAGCGTTGGCGATATATTATTACCACAACAAGCTATTAATAAAGTAAATACGCTGGTTATTTGCGAAGCACTATTCGAACTCGTTGACCCTGCTTTACAAGCCCCACTTAAACAATTGCTTGAAAAAACCAAGCCTAATTTTAAGCACCATAAAGAATTTGAACTACCTAACAGCAACTTATTAAATGAACTTGCGGATAGTTTTAGAGTACTGCAAGGGCGAGCAATCGCAAAAACGCATAAAGATTGGCTTCAATTGCCGGGGCAACTTCCCCAGTTTGCTCCAGCAATTGCGGCACGTTTTAATATGGCGCTTGCCCTAACTGATCAAGAAGAACAAGAAGCACTAAAAGTACAAACCCAATGGCAAACACTAATAGCTAAAAACCTAAATACAAACAGCTGTTTATTTTTGCCAACCACCCCCACAACCGCACCTAAATTAGGCGCCGACACAAGCGCCTTACGCATGCAAATTATTACGCTTTCGGCAATTGCAGGGCTTAGTGGCTCAGCGCAAGTGCATTTACCGCTGGCTGATTTAGCAAATGATCATCCGTATGGTTTTTCATTAATGATGAGCCACGGTAACGATAAAAGCCTACTTGCTTGCGTTAAGCACCTAGCTGCACACTTTAAACAGGACACACCGGCATGACCACACACAACATTGCATTTACCGCGTCTCATTTTTCGGCCACTGAGGCGGGTATAAATATACTAAAACAAGGCGGTACAGCTACCGAGGCTATGGTAGCGGCTGCCGCTGCTATTAGCGTTGTGTATCCACACATGAACTCAATTGGTGGCGACAGCTTTTGGCTTATCGATAACCCAAACCAAAAAACGCCCACAGCTATTGACGCCTGCGGCCGCGCAGCAACTAATACAACGGCATATAACTCGCTCACGCAAATACCAGAGCGCGGCGGATTAAGCGCACTTACTCAAGCGGGCACAATACGCGGCTGGCAAAAGGCGCTTGAACTAGATGAGCACGCAGCACTACCACTGTCACAAATTTTAGCACCCGCTATTGAGCTTGCGCGCGAGGGCTTTACCGTTACAAAAAGCTTGCAAGCAGGCTGCGAAAAGCTAGCCACTGCTAACAATACCAATAACGCGTTTAAAAACCTCTACATACCCAATGGCAAGCCCTTACAAGCAGGTCAACATTTTAAAAACCCTAAACTTGCAGCAACGTTTGAATACCTAGCAAAACATGGTTTAAACGCATTTTATGAAGGCGCACTTGCCAACTCATTTGCCGCCGACTTAGCAAAAGCAGGCAGCTCAATTACCGCAGGTGACATTGCAAATACTAAAGCCGAGGTAGTTACTGCGCTAAATGCAAACCTCAGTGGTATTGATTGCTACAACTTACCCGCGCCAACACAGGGCGTGCATTCACTACAAATAATTGGTGCCGTAAATAAGTTAAAGCATTTAGCTAAAACCGATGCCGACTGGACGCACTTAATTGTTGAGGCAACTAAGCAAAGCTTTACCCATCGCCCTACCCTTTGGGCTGACCCTGATGTGTTGGGGGATGATTATAAAAACGCACTAACCGATAATCGCCTAAGCGAACTTGCTAACAATATTGATATGAGTAAAGCCAAAAAATGGCCATTTAACGCAGAGCCTGGCGATACTGTGTGGATGGCAGCCAGAGATAAAAACGGGCAATTAGTCAGCTTTATTCAAAGTATTTACTGGGAATTTGGCAGCGGAATATTAATGAGTGAAGGCGGCTTTGTGTGGAATAACCGTGGTTTAAGCTTTAGTTTAAACAATCAAGATACCAACGCTCTTGCTCCAAATAAAAAGCCCGCTCATACACTTAACCCAGCACTGGCAAAGTTTAGCGATGGTCGTCGACTTGCTTACGGAACAATGGGCGGTGAAGGGCAGCCACAAACTCAAGCCGCTGTTTTTGCAGGCTACGCATGGCGAAATAAATCTATTAAACAAGCAATTAGCGACCCTCGTTGGTTACTTGGACGCACATGGGGCGATACGAGTACAAATTTAAAAATTGAAAAAGGGTTAGTTTTTCATATAGAACATGAATTAAATCAACGTGACCACGATTGGGTAAGCGTTGATAATAATAACGAAATGATGGGGCACGCTGGGGCGATTTTAGATACACCTACAAGCCTTGAAGCTGCAACAGATCCTCGTTCAGATGGACGTGCAACAGTAACTAAAGCAGGAACACAATGTCAGAAATAATAAACCAATGGCCAATAGTAGCGGCCTTAATAGCAACCGGTATTTTTGCCGGAATTTTAGCAGGACTTTTTGGTGTAGGCGGCGGTATTGTTATCGTCCCTGTGCTGTATTTTTTACTGCAAGGTTTTGGCGTAAGCCCAGAATCGGCAATGATGATAGCCACCGCTACATCACTTGCAACCATAGTACCTACTTCGCTTTCATCTATTCGCTCGCATCATAGCAAAGGGAATATTGACCTTGCGCTAATAAAATACTGGGCACCATTTATTTTAGTTATGGCCGTTGTAGGCAGCTACTTAGCGCACTCAATACGCGGTAATGCACTGGTACTTATGTTTGCCTGTATTGCTATTTTAGTCAGTTTAAACATGCTATTTAGAGCCGGCGCACCCGCGCTTGTAAAACAACTACCAGGTAAATTTGGTCAAGGCGTTATGGCAAGTATTGTAGGTGGTTTGTCGGTAATGATTGGCATAGGCGGCGGCACTATTGGCGTACCTATGCTAAACGCATTTAATGTACGTGCCCATGTTGCAGTAGGTACTGCGGCCGTTTTTGGTTTATTGATTGCGCTACCTGGCGTTATTACCTTATTAAGTATTGGCACAACGCCAACCGATGCTCCCCTAGGTACGTGGGGGTTGGTTAACCTCCCTGCCTTTTTTCTTATTATTCCGTTGACTATTTTATTTGCGCCTATTGGCGTAAAAATTGGTAGCAAGCTGGATCAAAAACAACTAAAACGCGCCTTTGCCGTTGTCTTAATGATAACCGGCATACGCATGCTTATTCAGACTCTGGGAGCCTAAAATATGTTTAATAACACGCAAGTTCAAACCTTAAACCCACCACAGCGTTTATTAATGGGACCAGGCCCTATTAATGCCGATCCTCGTGTTTTACGTGCTATGTCGGCGCAGCTTATAGGCCAATACGACCCAGTAATGACCGGTTTTATGAACGAAACCATGGCACGTTACCGCGAAATTTTTAAAACCAAAAACGAATGGACCATGCTAATAGATGGCACATCGCGCGCAGGTATTGAAGCCGTATTATGCTCAATTTTACGCCCAGGCGATAAAGTCCTTGTGCCAATTATGGGGCGCTTTGGCCACCTACTTGCTGAAATAGCAGAACGCGTTGGCGCAAAGGTGCACACAATTGAAGTACCGTGGGGCGAAGTGTTTACGCCAGAACAAATCGAAAAAGCCATTGTTGATGTAAAACCCCATGTACTTGCTATGGTACAAGGCGATACATCCACCACCATGAACCAACCTCTTGAACATATTGGCGATATTTGCCAAAAGCACGATGTACTATTTTATTGCGATGCCACCGCCTCTATTGTTGGTAACGAACTTCCTGCCGATGAGTGGAAACTCGATGCACTTTCTGTTGGCCTGCAAAAATGTTTAGGCGGTCCTTCTGGGTCTGCGCCATTAACACTTAGCGATAAATGCGCCGAGTGGATCCAAAAACGTAAAAAGGTAGAGGCAGGTATTCGCACGGCCGACCATACCGACGGCACAGAACCCTTTGTACGCTCAAACTATTTTGATTTAGGCATGATCATGAATTACTGGGGAGAGGAGCGCCTAAATCATCATACCGAAGCCACCAGCATGCTGTACTGCGCCTCAGAATGCGCCCGCATAGTCATTGAAGAAGGCGTGGATAACTGCGTATCGCGCCACAAATTACATGGCGATGCCATGCTAACAGGCATTCAAGCGCTCGGCTTAAATGTATTTGGCGATTTAACGCATAAAATGAACAACGTACTGGGTGTTTATATACCCGAGGGCATTAATGCCGATCACGTACGCGGACAAATGCTAACCGATTTTGGAATAGAAATTGGCACCTCATTTGGACCGCTGCATGGCAAAATTTGGCGTATTGGCACTATGGGCTACAACGCCCGAAAAGATGCTGTATTACAAACACTTGCAAGCTTAGACGCTTGCTTACATGCCAACGGTTACAAAGGCCCTAAAGGCGAAGCCGCCATTGCTGCCCTTGCTCACTATAAATAAAAAAGGATTTAGCATGACGATTGAATGCCCACAACATAGCCCTTTATTAGATAAAGAACTTGCTGATGAATACGCTACACGCGCTTTATCTCGCTGTAAAACCCTCAGCGCACTATCGCAAATGCAAGCCGGTATTCACCGCGTGTACTTATCAAAAGAGCACAAAGAGTGTAACGCCGTTACTGCATCGTGGATGGTTGAAGCAGGCATGCAATCGTGGCAAGACGAAGTGGGCAACCTTTGGGGGCGACTTAAATCATCAAACCCACATGCTAAACGTTTAATTATAGGCTCGCACCTAGACACCGTACCAAACGCAGGTGCGTTTGATGGTATTTTAGGTGTACTACTGGGGATAGAAATTGCAGCGCTTGCACATAAGTTAAAGCTCGACCTGCCCTTTCATTTAGATGTAGTGGGCTTTTGCGATGAAGAAGGCACCCGCTTTGCCACTACTTTAATTGGCTCAAAAGCACTCGCTAACGAATTTGACCCACAGTGGCTAAACATTGAAGACACAAACGGCATAACAATGCGCCAAGCCATGCTGGACTTTGGTTTAAACCCTAACGACTATGCAAAAGCCGCACTAAACAAAAACGAATTACTAGGTTACTGGGAAACTCATATTGAACAAGGTCCTGTACTCGAATCGGTTAATCAGGCGTTAGGCGTTGTAACGGCTATTGCAGGGGCAAAACGCGCCATGCTTACCCTAACAGGCCAAAGCGGTCATGCAGGCACTACGCCTATGAATTTACGTCAGGATTCGTTAGCAGGCTGCGCCGAATTAGTAACCGAAATCGAAAAACTAGCAAGCAATGCTAAAAATGGCGAAGTTGCCACCGTAGGGCAAATACAGTCTCGCCCTGGGGCTACAAACGTGATTGCAGGCAAAACAACCATAAGCCTAGACGCACGTGCACAAAGCGACACCGATCTCGCTAACTTACTAAGCGCCATACAAAGCAGCGCACAATCTATAGCAAGCAAACGCAATTTAACACTTGATTGGCAATGGACTCATGCCGCCGATGCCGTAGCGTGCGACACTAAAATTCAGCATTTGTTTTCAAGCGCATGTAAACTCAATAACCAAGCATCGCCTTCACTTGCCTCAGGCGCAGGGCACGATGCAATGGCAATCGCTCCAATTTGCCCCGTTGGCATGTTGTTTATACGCAGCCCTGGCGGTATAAGCCATCACCCAGCAGAAGCGGTTATCGACAGCGATGTAACAAAGGCACTCAGTGTAATGTACAGCGCGCTCTTACTTTATGTGAAAGAGTGTGAGTGATTTAAGGTAATCGAGTAAACCAAGTATATTAACTTGGTATGCTTAGGGGCTTAAACCTCCTCAAAGTCATTTGGAGGTTATTACTGAAGGCAGGTAAATGCAGGAATATACGTTATTTAAAGTAGCTTTATCGGGCTGCCCTTTGCTCTTTTAGGCTAAGGCGTTTATGTGAGCTATATACATGTTGAATGCTTATACCATTAACCAAATATGCATCCATTTCGACGGTAATTAAACCCGATAATGGCTTGATTTCTAGAACACCCAACTCACCTAAATTTGCAGATAGTAAAGTATTATTCCTAATAGCTAACAAAGTTTTGTCAGTATCTCGTAAGTCACCATTCACATATAATTTAGCACCACTAAACCAAGTGTTAATTATTTCAACTTTGATTGACTTAATAGTAAATTCAAAGGATTTTCTCATCAGATCTCCATACCCAGAAATGTAATTATTATACTTTATGTTTTTATGTGTTTGGCGCACAAACACTTTCTTTTAATACCCGTTTAGTCGATGCTGGGTAATTTTTTAGTGCAGCCAAAGGGCGAATTGGCCGCTGAACCAAATTACCTGTTTTGTCGGCCTCGCTCCCAACAAAATAATTTACTCAAAAAAACATACAATCCCTCGAAACAGCTAACAAGCTGCAGGTTAACTCTTTTTTTTATTTTTATTGATAAACAAACCATAGCCGAGTTCATATTTTGATTCAATCGATTACTGTATTTTACGTGGGATATAAAAGGGAGTTTTAATGGTGTTTTGATTGGCGTTTTAAAAGGCATTATGGTGGCTATAATTGACAAGAAAATCAAAATATAGCTACCCGTTTTCTTTAATGCTTATTTAAGGTCTTATTTAATCGTTACCTTAGCATCACTTACCCATGTTTCAGTTATAGCTTCATCATTTTTATCAACTAAATACGCGCGTATGTTCACCGGATTGTTGTTAGCTTGTTTGTAGTCAAACGCTAATCGCCATTGGTTTGTACCAACTACCGGATAAACTCCAATAGGTTCTAGTATTTCACCGTTGCTGGCTTCAACAATCGGCTTTATACCACTTTTGTTATCTAAGCCTTTAAATACTGGACCTTCAAAATCAATCACCATCTTGTTAACACCTTCAGGAATAGGCTGGCCGGGAATTCCGCCTAAGCCTTGGCGAGTATTTACAACGCTTGCAAGCGTTTTTGATTTTGGATCGAGTGGACGCCATTCAATATCATAAGAAAAGGTAAACTCATCACCTTTGCGCGCCTCTTTTTCGGGCAACCAGTAGGCAACAATATTGTCGAACGTTTCATCTTTTGTAGGAATTTCGATTAACTGTACTGCGCCTTTTCCCCAATCGCCAGTAGGTTTAATCCACGCTGATGAACGCTTATTGTAAAATACGCCGTCGTCTTGGTAGTTATTAAAGTCACGATCTCTTTGGATTAAGCCAAACCCTTTTGGGTTCTCATCAATAAAACTATTGGTCGACACCGACTGAGGATTATTTAATGGGCGCCAAACGTATTGACCCGATCCTGTGTGAATCGCCAGGCCATCGCTGTCGTGAATTTCTGGGCGCCAATCTTTAGCTTCTGTTTTATCTTTTTGTGAGTACCAATACATACTGGTTAATGGCGCTACGCCTAAACGCTCAACATCTGCGCGCATATACAAATTTGCCGTTACAGAAGTAATATGGCCTTTGGCTTCTTTGTTATCTTTGCTTAAACCAAATCGATAAGCACCAGTGATAGAAGGCCCTTCAAGCAATGCCCAAACAGACACACTTTCACCTTTTTTCTCTGCAGGGCCAATCCAAAATGCAGAAAAGCGCGGAAATTCTTCTGGCTGATTCATACCCGTATTAATTGCAATACCTCGAGCCGACAGTCCATATTGCCCCTCTGGCCCGTCGGTACGAAAATAAGACGCGCCTAAAAAAGATATCCAATCGGGTTTCATATCTGGGCGCATTATTCTAAAGCCTGCAAATCCAAACCCCTCTGGGAGATCGTGAGCTGGGCTGTCATCAGGCATATCAAAAACATCATTACTAAAAGGTACATTTTGAACCTGATTTTTATCGTCTCTGATGTAAATACTTACAGGCTCTGGAAAATATCGGCCAGGGTAAAATAATTGTACGGGCGCCTTTTTTCCACTTGGATATAAGGTTTCATCTTCTTTAAAGCGTATTTTCCAATGTTCGTCATACGTAATTTTATCGATAAGCTCAGGGGCTGGTACTGCAGTTGGCGTATAGGGCTTTTCGGCTGAAGCTTTTGCTAGGGCTTTTAAGTCTTCAAATGAAAACTGCGTTTTATCTACTGCTTCTGTCGCGTAAGACGACATCGAAGTGCTAAAAATAATTGCGATAAATAACTTTAACTTCATAAAAAGAATATCCAATAAATTGAGTCAAATAAAAATGGGAACGCTGCACGAACGTATGTTTAACTTAAAGTTCTGTATGGATATTACGTGACGCAATATGAACTAGCGTTTACTAAAATATTGTTATTTGACTATAGGACCTCCCATAATTATTTTTTTAGGGTATTGGTTTTAAGGGAAATTGCGCGCGTTTGATGATATCGCTGAAGTGAAAATAAGTGGAGATAGGGCAATTTATTATTAGATCGCTGATATTCAAATGGATAAGGGTTGTATTTAGGCGGTGGAAAACAAAGAGGCTCACCACTTTTAAAACTTGCAATTAATGGCTGAATTTTACTTGGCCTTCACTTCAGGGCATATTTTGAAGTTAATTTTTCAATGGCATTTTTAGCTTCTTTCAAACTTACACCAAGAGCAAAATGTATTTTTATCTTATTTTAATTATTCTTATTGGCTACTGGTTAAATAGCCTTTCGCATTTTATTTAATAACTCGTAGCATGCTTTATACAACAGTATTTCCATGTCTTCGTTATGATAAAAAGGACCCCAACGAAAAAAGCCTCTTAAGCTAAATTTTTTAGCTATGAATTCGCGCCACGTAACAGATTTAGAAACGCTGAACGTTTTAATCGTCTTGTTGTGTTTAATGTTATACAAGCGCGATACTAGCTTAACTTTTGGTCGCCAAAATAGCGGAATAATAGCTGTATCAAAATCTATAGTGAATGCATCACCACCATGCAAAGTAACTATAACAACATCTAAACCAATATCTGACTTTTTAGGCTCTTTAATAGATGAGATGCTGTGAAGACAAAAAATATCCTCAAGCTTCTTGTGCATATGATCTTGTAGTGAATCGCCCGTTATATAAAAAAACGACTCTACCTTAGAAAAATGGCTGTTATTAGCTACAGCTAACGATCCCAAATAAACATTTGGCTTTTCAGAGCTAAACCAATCGAATAGCAAATTTAAATTCCTTTTTTACTTATGCCGAATAAATAGGCCGTAAGGTTCTTATCTAAGGTTAGGATGAAGGAGCAAAAACCAGTTTTTTTTATTCTGCTTTACGGTTTATGTATTTACGCTCAACTCTTTTACGACGTAATTGAATACCAAGTAATGTCCCTAATAAAACAGCAACAACATGCAGAAAAGCTGGAATTAAATATATCAGAGGATCCATTGATATTTCTAATAAAATGTATAGTAAGGCACCGACACTTAGATCAATGAGGCACCGCAACTAAAAAGGCTTGCTTATAGGACTCGCTGTTTGCTTATAGCCTAGGTAACAATAAACGATTAAAGAGGTTACAAATCCGAGGACGTAATAAGTAAAAGTTAATGGGGTACTTTGAGTCATTTCATCAAAGCCAACAATCTTTGTTGCTATTGTTGATAAAGCAACTAGCAATAAATACAAGCCTACTGAAAAGAGTACAATCCTAGAGTATTTCACGATAATCCTTTAGTAATATAATTAGGCTGTAGATTTGAATGCTAACGCCTTGCTAAGCGGCGTAAAATTGTTGGCTAAAATTAGTGAGGCATGAACGCAAGCCAACTGTTTTAAGTCCGTTTAAGCAACTTGTTAGGCTTAATTGCGCGATATATAGCTATTGGCTGAAGCATAATCCTCGGATATCTACAGGTTCGAATCATTGCTTCTAAACCGTCAAATCCTCTAAACATTCCTCGAAAAGCACTTTCTACTGACAAATGCTCATTACCTTCTTGCTCAAGGTCTTCACTATCAAATTCCTCCATAGGATCAAAACCTTCGTCATCTCTTTTAGGAATTGAAGTGATTACCCCTAACATTGTCACTTTAATGGTTGGCTTTGAGCCAAATAAAAAGTGTACTGATTCAGTATCATCATCGAGGAAAAACTCCCTTTTAACATTTGACATGACATGGAAGTTCATAAAATCAGAAAACGGGTAAAGACGTACATTAAATATATTTGGCAAAAATACGTTTACCCAAGTTTTAAGCCCTTCGATAATCCACTCATCGACTTTACCAACCAACTTAGTGCAAATTAAAGTATCTAGTGAGTTTTCAAGTTCTTTTAACTCATTTATTTTCTTATTTTTTTGTGAACCATTTTTAATTTTGCTGATGTCTTCTTTCATGACTTTTATATTATCAAAAAAGCCCTCTAACTCAGGAGCCTCTTTTAAACTTGACTTGATACTATTATTAATAAAGCCAGTGACATCCTCATAATTATCAGCTATTCGAGTTATTCTTTCATAATCTTCTAAAACGATATGTCCTTCAGCTTTTACACATAAAGCACTTTCAAATATATCAGTAGCAGTACCTGACTCAACATGTTCTTTAGTAACATCCGTTCCAATTTCAGCAATGTAGCCATGCTTAAATAGTTCTCGTTCTAATTCCGTATATACCTCATGATGACTCACTCTGACTTCTTTCAGACCTTGTGATTCTGTCTCTGTTCCACCAGCTTCATGTTTGAATATTTTAAAATTATAATTGCGTAGATTTTTACTATTTTCAGAAGAGTTTGACGATACTTCATACGTTTGCAAAATCCCTCCTGAAACTTGACTATAAAGGGAGCTTACCTTACTCATATCCAAATAAATAAAATCTTTAACTTCTTCCATGTTACCCACTTTGATTTTAAGCCTAACATCTTATTGAACACCACTCTGGGGGTTTATAACACCCCAAAACGGCGTATATTACATTGTTCAATAATTCCACTAAATAACTTTAATGTAAACAAGTAATTAGGCATGTTATAAAAAGCCCTTTGTTATTTTGCTCCAAAACGACTTTTAATAATGTTATTGGACAAACTAAAATAGCTATTTATAGAAACAGCTCGCTTTGAAGGTTTACTTACTACTTGTTAGGGGCTTTATACGTTTCAATAGTTAGCGTTTGACCTTATTCGGTAGACAAACTCGAGTAAAGAACAAAAGAAGTAATAGAAAAATTTTGGCTTTATGTGCTTAGCGTGTAATTAGCTCAAACACTAGTTAAATAAGCGAGCCTTAACATACTAATGATACAGGCCCGCTGAGGTGTTTATGATAAAAACGAATGAATGAGGTATTTACTTTACATCAAAGTTCACATGGTCAAAGTATGGGTTTTTCTCTCGCGCTTTAAGTACGCTGATTGTAGTTAGCACAATGAGTTGCAGCTCGCTATTTACGCTAACAACTATGCATTCGTCTCTATTAGCATTGCGTTTTGTGTCAGTTGCTACGCCACATACACCATCGCCATTTTTTAATATAAGCTCAATGCTTAAATGGTGCATACAGGCAATTTCGATGTAGTCGTATTGGTTGCAACTGATCATAATGTCCTCTTTATATGTTATTTAGTCGGTTTAAAAATCATTAAAAAAGCAATAACAACAAGGTTGGCTATATACCACAAATCTTTAATTACAAATTGCCCTAAACGATCCAATAAAGTGGATGAACTAAATGCACCGGTTGCGGTAATTAAGAATGTTTGGGTCATCATAAATACGCTTAAACACGCTAAGCCACTTACAATAATTAGCTTTTTATTATTTAAAAATAGCCCTAAGCCCAATAACACAGCAAATAATACATCAAACCCGCCAATCATGTTAGACGCGCCTTGTACGCTAAATACCGTGTATAACCACGACATAAATGGTGAGGTTTCTACTAAACTTACAATGCCTTTTGCTTCAAATTCATAAAACTTCATGCCGCCAATCCACAATAAAACCATAGCAACCGGTATAAAGTTTAAAAGTACGTGTTGTTTGTCGGTAAGTTTGTCTTTATAAAACAAAAATACATACAAAGGCACTACAGCAAAGTATTTAATTATGCCCTGCCCGCTACCAATGATTGGAAAGCCACCAAGTTGCGCCATCCAACGGTTACTGGCAAATAAGGTAAGTAATGCAACCAAACTTATAATTGCTGCAAGTAAAAGTGCTGGCGTAGGTTTCATTAGTTTAAGGTGAGCGAGCACGGTGGCAAACGCTAAGGCAATCATAAAGGAGCCACTAATTAAACCTAATGCAGATACAGACATTAGTGAGTCAACGCCATAAAAACTAAACGTAGCCGTTAACGTATTAGGGTTTGATCCTAACGCAAACGACAAGCCAAGTAGTAAAAAGCTACTCGTTAATAAAAAAGTAATCACGTTATTGGTTAGTTTTAAGTTCATTGTATTTCCAAGTATTCGTTGAGGTTTATAAAGACCTTACGAACCTATAAAACAATTCAAGCTAACTCTAAAAAATTAGAGTTAATTAAGCACACTGTAAGCTCTTATCGGGTAATGTAATCAATCACTTTAGTTTATAGTTTATTTCCTCTTTATTAATAAAATTAAATAAGTCTAATATTCATATGATGTGCGTCATCTTTTTTATTATTAAATGAAGTAGAATAACGTCGCCTTTTCAATAAACAGAATGCAAGCATTTCTAAAACTTAGGGATATTTTTAATGAAGGGTACTGATATTCGAGTTACCTCTGGACTGATTTCTATAGCCATTGTTTTACTACTTTGGTTTGCTGTACCGCCTCCGCAAGGTGTTACCGAAAACGCATGGCATTTATTGGCTTTATTTGTAGGCACCGTGGTTGCCATTATTGGAAAGGCGATGCCAATTGGCGCGATAGCAATTTTAGCCATTACTGCTGTTGCATTAACGGGAGTGACTAATAGCAGTCCTTCGGGCGCTATTAAAGATGCATTAAGTGGCTTTTCTAATTCATTAATTTGGTTGATTGGTATTGCTATTATTATTTCTCGGGGTTTAGCTAAAACTGGTTTGGGAAATCGTATTGGCTATAATTTTATTTCTCTTTTTGGTAAAAAAACAGTTGGTATTGGCTATGCACTCGCACTTTCTGAACTTGTTATAGCGCCTGTAACGCCAAGTAATACCGCGCGAGGCGGCGCTATTATTCACCCAATAATGAAGTCTATAGCAACAAGCTTTGGCTCTTCCCCTGAGGAAGGCACATCTCGTAAAATTGGGCACTACCTTGCTTTAGTTAGCTACCATATAAACCCTATTACATCAGCTATGTTTATTACCGCCACGGCTCCTAACCCGCTAATTGTAAAGCTGATTGCTGATGCTACTGGTGCAAATATTAGTATTACTTGGAGTACGTGGGCGCTGGCAGCGCTTGTTCCTGGTTTGCTATGTATTGCCCTTGTGCCTTTGGTTGTTTATGCCATTTACCCACCTGAAGTTAAAAGTACGCCCGACGCTAAAACCTACGCAGAATCTAAATTAACTGAAATGGGCCCAATGAGTTACGGCGAAAAAATAATGGTGGGTGTTTTTGCTATGCTGCTTGTTTTATGGGCCGGCGTACCTGCAATGATTTTAGGGGCTGACTACGCAGTTAACACAACCGCAGTGGCTTTTTTAGGTTTGTCGGTTTTATTAGTGACTGGTGTATTAAGCTGGGACGATGTACTTAAAGAAAAGTCTGCGTGGGATACCGTCGTTTGGTTTTCTGCATTAGTAATGATGGCCACTTTTTTAAATAAACTAGGTTTGGTAACGTGGTTTTCAACACTTGTTGAGAGCAATATTGCGCAACTAGGTTTTGACTGGATTGTATCGGCCATTATATTGGTAGCTGTATATTTTTACGCACATTACTTTTTTGCCAGTACTACAGCACATATTACTGCTATGTTTGCCGCATTTTACGCCGCAGGTTTAGCGCTTGGCGCACCGCCTTTATTTTTAGGTTTACTGTTAGCTGGCGCTTCATCACTGATGATGTCGTTAACGCATTACGCAACGGGCACATCTCCCATAGTGTTTGGCTCAGGCTATGTATCATTAAAAGACTGGTGGGTAATGGGCCTTATAATGAGCATTATTAATTTAAGTGTATGGGGAATTATTGGCGGGCTTTGGTGGAAAGCACTTGGGTATTGGTAATATTGTCTTTGTTAGTTTGGCTTGCACATTTAATACTGCGCACTTGAGTTTAGTAAAAACTCAAGTGCTTAAGCCCTAAAAATATAAACATTAGGGCTGTTATAAGGAAGCATTCTGTTTTTTAAATTTATAAAGGCAGCATATTCAGACCGAGACTATTTATTAAGCCTCAGAAAACTGACTATGGTTGAACACTTAGAAAATGCCGAGTTATTTTTAACATGTTTTAAGGCTTGATGACCAATATGACTGCTCCCATCTTATAGTTTTAAATGAGGTACCTATTGGTACTTTAAAATACCGAATGCACGCCCAATACGTTGAAATAATGCAATTATAAATACATCCATTGCACCAAAATAAAGGGTATGGGAAAGCGGTTATTAAACAAGTAATTACAAGTGCGCAGTCAAAACCTATTAAACCCGCAGTGCTTAAAAACAACCCAGCATTAGGACTTTATAAGCGGCTGGGTTTTACTATAACGGGTGAGGATAATTACGAGTACCACATGCAAACGCGGGCTACTCGTAGCTAAAATTAGTCGCTTTGATCTCTGAAGTCTTTTTTTCTGAAAATAGTTAAATGCCAACCCCAATGCAAAGAGCCTAATCTTAAAAAGATAGTCGTGAAAAATGAGCCTAAAATACACCAAATGTAATCCACATTAAGGCTAAATAAAGCGGCATAAACTGCACCACCCGCTAAACACGCAGAGGCGTAAGGTTCGCTGCGCATAACAGTTGGCACCTCACGGCAAATTACGTCACGTATTAAACCACCAAATATACCTGTAGTGATACCCATGGTAATTGCGACCACCATGCCAGAGCCATTAATGAGTGCTTTTTCTATCCCCATAATATTAAATAGCGCCATACCAACAGCGTCTACCAATAAAAAGTAGTAATTATTAACGCGCGGTAAATATCGAATAAAGGCAATTGTTGCTATAACGGCCCCATAGGTTGAATATAAATACTCTGGGGTTGCAATCCAAAATACCGGTTTGTTTAAAAGTATATCTCTGAGGGTACCGCCCCCTAGTGCAGTAACGGTTGCAACCACTACGACGCCAAAGCCACTAATGTTTTTTTCATACCCAAGCAATGCCCCTGCAACAGCAAAAAATGCAACACCGAGTAACCCTAGTACCATAAAGTATTCAGCAGTCATGGTAATTCCTTTTTAAAAATTATAAGGAGTTGTATCAACTTACGTGCCAAAAAACATCCTTCAAAAGTTAAATTAACTTTAAAAAATACATTTAAAAACAAAGATGTAACTTAAAATGAATATAGTTTGAGGTTAGGTTTTATGAAAGGTAATATTTGAGAAGGTAATTATTTTAAAAGTAGGTATTTTTTACACATTGTTTATAAGTCGGCCCATAAATTAAGCTAGCGCTATTTATACACTCAAAATAAGCAAGATAGCCTACAAAAATTGACTCGAAGATTAATAGGCTAATACCTATCCAACTTGCAGAATTAATATATTCAAAAATAAAGAAAATACAAACTATTACCCAAAAGCAGTTGGCTATAGCTAACACTTTAATGGCTAATAGGCTTCTTGTTCTTTTAAATGCTAATAAAAGTGCGCATATACCATAAAGTATATTAGCTGCTGTAATAAATTGAAGTGTAGGTAAAGTTAAAGAATAAATTTCGTAGAACCAGGATTGAAAACTAAACAAAGTTAAACCAGCAAGTAAACCTGCTATACCATCAAAGTAGAGTATGTCTAATTTTTTATGTGCAATCACTTTTAATACCCTTCAGCTTTTTAACTGTGCTGCCTTTTTAAGCGCCCACCAACCAATTACTAAGCTCATTAATATACGTACAGGAAAGTAAATAATAGCTGGTAGGCCAAATAACCAATTGGCAAAGCCTTGTGGCATTACATAAAATGCGACCCGCTTCACCCAAAATATAAACTCAACATACTGCGCTAAAAAGTCATTAAGCGATAAGCTTAGTAGCGCTAATTCATTACTTATTAGAACCCATAAGGCATATAAACCAAGCAGACTATCACCCATACTACCAATATAAGATGAGTAGCCTATAAATAATAAAAAACTGCGCATGGTAAGTCCTTCTTAGCTATACCAACAAGTTAAAATACAAACTAGCTAATCCAAAAAATATTAAAAATGGCTTTGTTAATTGCACCCTTTAGACGTTTTAACTAATTGAATATTATTAACACTTGCGTGTACTCCACAGTAAAACATGTAGTTAGAGCAATGATAGTTTTCATCCATAATATTCAAACCATTCTCATCAAATTCTAGCTCAAACTTACAGTTAATATCGTATTCGGGCTCTTGCTCTTCAAACACCAATTTTTTACCCTTTAGTACTAAAGGTAATGGTTCTGTCGCCCCTTCTAACGGTGCTGTTATCGTGCAAATATGAAAGTTAAAGCCCCAGATAAGACCTTCTGTAAAATATTTATCGTCTTTTTTAAATATATTTATATAGCTCGTTTTTAATTTAAAACGCTCATCACTTTCGCTACCATCGTCGTTGAGCATAGGGGTCGCGCTAGTTATTTTGTCTGTTCTTGAATAGCATCCTTCAAATGAGTCTGCATGTGAATATCCACTAAAGACCGCACTTGCTAACATAAAAGCTGTTTTAATCATCACTCGCTCCTTGCTGTAACGTTAAGTTCGCTCAAAAAAACGCCCTGTATCGTCTGTCATTTTTACTGGTAAACCGTTACCAACCATAAAGTGATAAAAACGTAAATCATCAATCAAGTCAGGGGCTGATATTTCTATGTCTCGGTAAGTCGCGTCTCTAAATTTAAACCTTAAGGTATGCTCAAACCGCTTCGTTTGACAGTAAAGTACTTCTTCTAGCTCAGACACCTTTATATTTATACCAAGTAATTTAAATTCACCATTGGCAATATCAATAACTTGTGATTGCTTATTATTTGTAGATAGCCATTCAATAACCACTCCTAAAGAAGATAATCCAAACAAATATAAAAACTGATGCAATAAAGGTTTTTCGTTAATTACTTCCATGTAAAATAGCAAAATGACAATAAATAATGCTGATAAAGCCAAACTATAGACTATTTTAAATCCGGGTAGTTTTTTTTGCCTAGGCAAAGCTGCCATAATTAATATCCTGATTAATCTACATAACTCACTTTTGTTCCTGCTAAATGATCATGTAAACATCGTTTATCTTTTCCAAATATAAATAATGGATTAACAAAACCAGCTATAAATTGACCTACCGAAGGGACAAGTGATAATAGTTGCATACAAAGCATGCGTTTAAAGTAAATTGTAGTAAAGCTTGCTTGTGTACCATCTAAATTTTCAATACGGATAGACATTAAAGATTTACCAATTGTTTGTCCGCGTTGGTACATGAGGTAACCATGAAGCACTAACGTGCTTAATATGCCATAACCTAGCAAACCTGCAGATAAAGTAAGTGTTGGTTGGCTTAAATTATCAAACCCTACGAGTATGAATACAGGTATAAAACAAGCAACACCTAAAACGCCATCAACAATAGCAGCTACTAGCCTATCTGAGCGCGTTGCTTTTTCTCCTGCTACTTTTGATACAATATTTTCAGATGGGTTCTGTGCTTCTCGCGTTTTAATTAAGTCGTCTATTTCTTTTGCTCGATCTGGGTAGGCTTCGCGATCTATAGCTCTCGCTGATGAGTAAAGCTCATCTAAAGTGTAGGTAGAAAAATCAATTTCAGAGTCCATGCAAAAAATCCATATAGTGTTATTAAAAAGCAATCTAACACAACTAATTCAAGCTATTCAATTATTTAAGATTATCAAATAAAAAAGCTACTAAAAAGTAGCCTTTAATTATTAATTAAATACCATTCAATTTGCTGTTAAAAATGCCATTTAACTAGCAAGTTTGGATTATGTTCGGTTTGCCCATCTACACCAAATTTATTTTTCCAATAAACATACTCAATACCCACATCAAGACGAGTGGTATCTAAGCCGAGCATAGGGGCAATATTGTATTTAATCTGCGAGGTAAAGTTAAAGCCACCTTCACTTTTACCAAACATTGTGTCGGTGCTATCTACAATATCTAAAAAGCCATCGTATCTAAAGTTACCTTTGTTATAGCCCCACGTGACTGTTATTTGGTTATTATCTTCACGTTGAATACCTATATCATCTTGAAAACGACGATAATAAGCCACATTAAAATATTGAAAGCCAGGTACATCAAGTGATACACCGCCCCCTAATAAATAGTTATTTTGATCCGTATCTCCCGAGCCATACTCTGTTTGTAGGCCTAAAAACACCTCTTTAACAAAGCTATTTTGTGGCTTGTAAAGAGTAGGGTTTATGTTTAGCTCACCGTACACTTCATCGGGATTACTTAGCCTATCCATAAAGAAGAACGTACTGCCCCATGTATGTCCCGATGCATGCTCTATAGTAACAACATTTCTATCATCTTCCTCCCCTGAAAACGGCTCTAGGTAGTCGGCTCCTGTCATTGCGGTAATACTAAAATCAGACCAAAGCTCTTTAGCCGATACACCTGTAGAGCACATTGCAATTGCAGTTACTAATGCTAATTTTTTTATTGTTTTGATTTTCATTGTTAATCCCTTTTATGATTTTTATTAGTTTAGTTAAGATGATCCGTACTTGCTGAGTAATTTTCTGGTAGTACCAACGTCATTATTATTGCGGTGATACCCGACACCGTCACTGCACTACCAAATATGGCAGTAACTAACTTAGGTGCGTTTGCAAACAACTCCGGTACAAAACTAACACCTAGCCCGAGCCCCAAACTCACCGCAATAATAAGTAAACTTCTGCGATTTATTTTTTCGCTGGCGAGTATTTTGACCCCAGCGGCTGCTACGGTGCCAAACATTACAAGCGTTGCACCGCCCAAAACAGGTTTAGGTATATTTTGTAATACAGCGCCAATCACAGGAAACAAACCAAGAATGATTAAAATACTGCCTATCCACAGGCCAATATATCTGCTGGCAACTCCAGTTAGCTGAATAACGCCGTTGTTTTGACTAAAAGTAGTATTAGGAAAAGTATTAAATAAAGCGGCAATCATCGAGTTAACGCCATCACCTAAAATACCGCCGCGAATACGTGCTAAGTAACTAGGTCCTCTAACAGGTAACTTAGAAACCGCACAATTGGCAGTAATATCGCCTGTCGATTCAATTGCAGTAATAAGGTATAAAAAACCAAAGGCTATGAGTGCACCAAAATCAACATTAAAGCCGTATTTAAAAGGCAGTGGGATAGCAATTAGGTCAAATTCACCTAATTTAAGATTAGCGATACCTAATACAAACGCAAGTAACCAGCCAAGTATCATTGCAACTACCACAGCCGTTAGCCTCACCCATTGGTTTTTACTTGCATTAAGCAGCACCACTAAAGCAACAACCGAAAAACCAACAATTAAGTTGCTCGTTGAAGCAAATTTTTCAGGCATATTAGTAAGTAGCCATTGCCCGCCACCTATATCAGTCATGCCTACTTTAATTAGGTAAATACCAATAGTAGTGATGACCACACCAGTAACTACTGGCTTAATTATTTTGCCTAATTTACTAATAAAAAAACTAATAAATACTTCAACAAAAGCGGCCAAAAAGCACACTGCAAATATAGTGGCAAGGACCTCGTCGTTATTGCCTCCGGTGGCTTTAACGGTAAAGCCTGTTGCTAAAATGGTCCCTAAAAAGGCAAAGCTTGTACCTTGCACACATATTAATCCTGAACCCACAGGGCCAACACGCCGCGCTTGTATAACCGTGCCCACACCAGATACAAATAATGCCATACTAATTAAATAAGGTATTTCTGCAGCTAAACCAAGCACACCACCAATAATAAGCGTGGGTGTAATAATACCTACAAAGCTTGCGAGTACGTGCTGTAGTGCGGCAAAAAATGATTCAGTTACGCCTGGTTTGTCATCAACTGCATATATAATATAGTCAGACGAGCTTGTATTTATTGACATATAAACCTCTACGTTTTGCGAGTTAGCCACTGTATTTGTCTAAGTGATTAACTCATTGTTATTGCGTTAACCGCTTATTTAAGCTGCCCTTCAACGCCCTCAACATAAAAATCCATACCCAACAACGTTTTGTCGTCTATTGTTTTACCCGCATCAATAATCAGCTCACCTTGCTGATTTTTTATAGGGCCAGTAAATGGATGAAATTCACCTTTACCAATTTTCTCTGAAATAGCATTTACTTCACTCACTACATCACTTGGAATGTCTTTACTTAGCGGCGCCAAGCGAGTCATCCCTGAGCCTATCCCTTTCCATATATCTTGCGATTGCCATTTATCGTCAAGTACTTGCTGTACGCGATCTGCATAAAATTCATCCCAGTGATGAACCGCTGCTGTTAAATGTGCTTTTTTACCGTATCCGCTCATATCTGAGTGGTAGCCAATAGCGTAAATACCAGCGGCTTGCGCTGCTTGCAGTGGTGCAGGCGAATCAGTATGTTGGGTAATAATATCAACGCCTTGATCTATTAGGCTATCGGCAGCTTCGCGCTCTTTACCCGGATCAAACCAGCTATTAACCCACACTACTTTTACTTTTGAATTAGGCTTTACTGAGCGCAAGCCAAGCGTAAATGCATTTATACCGCGTATTACCTCCGGAATAGGAAACGCAGCAATATAACCAATGCTGTCGGTTTTACTCATGTGCCCTGCAATAACACCTGTTAGGTAGCGTCCTTCGTAAATGCGATCAAAGTAAGTACTTACGTTTTTTGCGCGTTTATAGCCTGTGGCATGCTCAAACTTTACATTAGGAAATCGTTTAGCCACTTTAAGTGTTGGGTTCATGTAGCCAAACGACGTGGTAAATATTAAATCGTGCCCGCTTTTAGCCAGTTGCGTAATAACACGCTCTGCATCGGCCCCTTCTGGTACGCTTTCGACAAAAGTGGTTTCTATTTTGTCGCCAAACTTTTCTTCAAGGTAGCGGCGGCTAGAGTCATGTGTATAAGTCCAACCGGCCTCACCTATGGGGCTTACATATACAAAGCCAACTTTTACGCTATCTTTTGCAATAGCAGATGCGCTTATGCCTAAGCTCAATGCAACCCCGAGTACTGTTATAAGTTTTTTCATTGTTATTCTCCGTGTTATATTTTTAATATCCTGTTGAAGCAGGTGATTTACCTTATTGATTTTGTAATTAATTTAATGACCCTTGTGCCAAGGTTTACCTAGCCACATGGGTTCGTACATTTTTAATTTTTGTTTATTTTTGCTGAGCATAATCAGTACTATAAGCGTTGCACCATAAGGCAACATGGCCAGTAAGTTAGACTCCACAGCCCACCCAAAAGCCTGTGCCACTAAGTGCATAATGCTGGCAAAGCCAAATAAATAAGCGCCAAGCATTACGCGCTCAATACGCCAGCTTGCAAACACCACTAAAGCAAGGGCTATCCAACCTCGCCCTGCCGTCATGTTTTGAGTCCAAAGTGGTGTATAAGCCAACGACAAATATGCGCCCGCAATGCCAGCCAGTGCGCCGCCAAACATTACGGCTAAATAACGTGTACGCATTACAGGTAATCCTAAGTTATTACCCACACTTGGGTTTTCGCCAATAGCTCGTACTGCAAGCCCTGCTCTGTGGTATTTAAAAAACAAATACGCACCAAGCACTAAACCCCAACTTAAATACACAATGGCGTCTTGCGAAAATAGCGCTTTGCCTAAAACTGGAATATGCTCAAACCCTGCAATTGCTAAAGTAGGTAACGCGTTAATGGTTTTTCCCTCATAGTCGGCACCTAAAAATGCCGAAAGGCCTGTACCAAAAATAGTCAGCGCCAAACCTGCCGCTACTTGGCTAGCATTTAAATTAAGCGCTACAAAAGCGAAAATAAGTGAGGCCATAACACCAACCAAAGCTGCTACCGTAAAACCAATAAATAGGTTGTCGCATTGGTACATGGTTATAAACCCTGCCACCGCGCCTAAGAGCATCATGCCTTCTTGCCCTAAATTTAAGGTGCCGCTTTTTTCGCATACCATTTCACCCAGCGCCACCAGCAATAAGGGGGTGCCTGTACGAATAGTGGCGTATAAAATATTAGTAATTACATCTAATTCCATGATTTAAGACTCCTGTGCAATATGTATTGGCTGCGCTTTTTGTTGTTTAAATGGCAGCGAAAATTTAAGGCGATAAGTAATAAGCACATCGCACGAGAGTAAATAAAACAGCATTAATCCCTGAAAAATACCGGTTATAGCGTTAGGTAATCCCATGTTAATTTGCGCAAGTTCACCTCCCATATAAATAAGCCCCATTAGTAAGCCCGCAAACGTAATTCCTACTGGGTGGAGTCGCCCTAAAAAAGCAACAATAATGGCGGCATAGCCATAACCGGGTGATATTTGCGGAACCAGCTGCCCAATAGGCCCAGCTACTTCGCCCGCTCCAGCAAGCCCCGCCAAGCCCCCGCTAATAACTAGCACTCCGGCAATTAATAATGCTCGCTTGTAACCCGCCATTTTGGCCGCGGATGCATCAAGCCCAAGTACTTGTATTTGAAAGCCTATAAAGGTTTTACTAATAAAAACCCATGTGGCGCATAGCGCTAATAACGCAAACGCCAGGCCTAAGTGCAATCGAGTACCGTCGAATAAAACAGGTAATAGCGTGCTATCGCCAAACAATGCACTTTCAGGAAAGTTATAACCGTGAGGATCTTTGAGTGGCCCATGAACAGCCCACAGCAATACATTTACTGCTATGTAGTTGAGCATTATGGTGACTAAAATTTCATTGGTGTTTAAACGCAGCTTCATAAAAGCAGCAAGCCCCGCCCACAACATGCCACCAGCAATACCAGCGAGTAATGTAAGTGGCATTGCAAAAGCACTTGTTGAGTCAACAAAGTTAACGGCTACAGCACTTGCACATACACCACCAATAAGCAGTTGCCCTTCTGCGCCTATATTCCAAACCGATGCTCTATAACAAAGCGCTAAGCCATAGGCGCATAGCAAAATAGGAATGGTCATTACAAGTAGCTCAGTTACACCATACCAATCGGCAACAGGTGCTATAAGCAATGTATACAGGGCATTTAAAGGATCATGCCCTAATAAGGCAAACACCACGTAACCGGTTATTAATGTGAGTAAAATAGCTAAAACAGGAGAGAGATAACTCCAAGCCGGTGAGCGCTCAACACGTGGTTCTAACTTAATCATGCAAGTTCCCCTTGTGGTGTGTGTACTTTAGGCTGGTTATTAAAAACATCGCTAAAGTCGCCAGCCATCCACTGCCCTAACTGCACAAGCGGTACGGTATCGGTATTTAAAATAGGAGACAGTTTGCCATCACAAATTGCGCCAATGCGGTCGCAAATTTTATAAAGTTCGTCTAAATCTTCTGAAATAACGAGTACCGCACACCCTTCGTCGCGAAGCTTTAAAATTGCTTCATGTATCGCCACTTGTGCGCCTATATCTACACCCCAAGTAGGGTGCGACATAACGAGTAGTTTTGGGCTTTGCTCTACCTCGCGACCAATAATAAATTTTTGTAAATTACCACCTGAAAGGCTAGCTGCATGAGTGCGAAAACTTGGCGTTTTAACCTTGTATTTTGTAATGATTTTATTAGCAAGCTCAGTAATTTTTTGTTTTACTAAAAAGCCATTTTTAACTAGTCCATTATCAAAACTAGTAAGCAATGCATTTTGTGCTAAATCCATAGTGGGCACGGCTCCTCGCCCAAGCCTATCCTCTGGCACACATGCAAGCCCAAGGCGGCGCCTTTTTAGCGGGCACAGTGCATCAACTACGGTATTTTTAAATTTAATGGCGCTACTACTAGCTTGAATTTGCTCCCCTGAAAGCACTTTTAATAACTCTTCTTGTCCGTTGCCAGCAACACCCGCAATCCCCACTATTTCGCCTTGCTGTACTGCAAAGTTAATGTTTTTAAGGGGTGTTTCAAATAACGCTTGTGCGGCGGTGGTTAGATTATTAACGGTTAAAAAATCCGCAGTACCCAAAGCTCTGCGAGTTTGGTTACTAATTGGCGTGCTGTCGCCTACCATCAGCCTAGCAATTGACTCACTAGTTTCGTTTTTAGGAATACAATGCCCGCTTACTTTCCCGCCTCTCAAAATGGTCGCACTGTCACATAGCTCAATCACTTCGTGCAGTTTATGGCTAATAAACAGCACAGAGCAGCCTTCTTTTTTAAGTGACTTTAGGGTTTTAAATAATGCATCGACTTCTTGTGGAGTCAGTACTGAAGTGGGTTCGTCTAAAATAAGTAACTGAATATCTAATAATAAGCATCTAACAATTTCTACTCGTTGGCGCTCGCCAGTTGAAAGTGTTGATACCAGTCTATGGGGGTCTAATGGCATACCATAACGTGTTGATGTTTTCGTAATTCGACCCGCAAGCGTGCTGCTATGCCCTGCTAAATCACCTAACGCTAGTTCAATATTTTGGGCGACCGTAAGTGTTTCAAATAACGAAAAATGCTGAAACACCATTCCAATGCCTAAATCACGCGCATCAGCAGGCTCTTTTATATTCATTATACGGCCGTTGAAAAACATGTCCCCTTGGTCAGGTTTAATCACACCATAAAGCATTTTCATTAATGTGCTTTTACCTGCACCGTTTTCACCTAATAAGGCATGCACTTCACCATGCTTAATTTTTAAGGTTACGTCATTATTGGCTATACATCCGGGATACTGCTTTGTCATTCCCTGCATAGTAAGGCGGTATTTATTATTCATTATTAGGGCCTATTTGTACTTAATGAGCAATTTAGCATACTCAAAACAACAACTGACCAACCGGTCAACAATGGCATGGTAACTGCAATATACTTACCAAGATGAAAAAGTATTTTTCTTACCCGTGCGCAAACAACAAGAAAAAACATACGCCAAGCCTTTATGTATCAGGGCTTTATAAAAATTAAGGGGGTCTGTGTGATTCAATTTTTATTAAATAACACGCCAATTGAAGTACAAGAATGTTCGCCAAGTCTCACCATTTTGGACTGGCTACGCACCAAAAAAGGGAAAGTGGGCACCAAAGAAGGGTGTGCAACTGGCGACTGTGGTGCGTGCACAATATTAGTGGGTG
Organism: Pseudoalteromonas sp. SR44-2; assembly: GCF_014163745.1. Lineage (NCBI taxonomy): Bacteria > Pseudomonadati > Pseudomonadota > Gammaproteobacteria > Alteromonadales > Pseudoalteromonadaceae > Pseudoalteromonas > Pseudoalteromonas sp. SR44-2. Next base: position 27,464 of record NZ_JACJDW010000028.1, read on the forward strand.
AAGAGCGTATAAATGCAAACGGGCAAACTAGTTGGCAATACAAAACAATGAACAGCTGTTTATTGTTATTAGGTAATGCGCATGCAAAACATATAGTAACGGTAGAGGCTGTGACTACTGGCTTATACCCAAACTTAACCGATTTACACCCCGTACAACGTGCACTGGTGGAGTGCCATGGTTCGCAGTGTGGTTTTTGTACGCCTGGTATAATAATGAGCTTGTTGGCTCTTTATATTAATGAACCAACGTACCCTGGTAAAAAAGCGGTTATTCATGCACTTGGTGGTAACTTATGCCGTTGTACAGGTTATAGCCCTATATTACTTGCAGCCGAAAAAGCCTATAGCTATGAGCGTAAAGCTGAACCGTACTCAGCAATGGCCGCTCAATTTAAAGCATCACTTAATACGCAATATGATGACGATATTCCATTTTTAAAAAATGGTCCTCGTAAATTTTACTTACCACAAACTGCCCAGCAACTTGTTGAGCTAAAAGCGCTTTATCCTTATGCACATTTAGTTGCTGGTGGCACCGACTTTGCCATTGAGCTTAGCCAAAACATGCTCTTACCGGATGTAATTATTTCCCTTAGCCAAGTAAAGGAGTTTTGCACCTTGGCAGATAATAACGGTGAGTTACACATTGGTGCAGCACTCCCTTATAGCCAATTTGTTGAAGTATTTTATAACCATTACCCAGAGTCAAAAGAGCTATTTGAACGCTTAGGATCAAGCCAAGTACGTAACAGCGGCACGCTTGGTGGCAGCATAGGGAATGCCTCTCCTATTGGCGATCCCGCTCCCCTTTTAATCGCTCTTAATGCATCAATAGATTTATTAAGCAGCGCTGGTACGCGCACTATTAAAGTTGCCGACTACTTTATTGATTACAAAAAAACAGTTCTTAAAAGCGATGAAGTAATTAGTAAGTTCACCATCCCAAAGCGTCCAGAGTCGCTAAAACTGGCCTGTCATAAAATATCAAAACGCTTTGAAGACGATATATCTACCGTTTGTTTGGTACTTGCTATAGAGCATTCACAAAACATGATTACTCAAGCCCGCTGCGCTATGGGCGGTATGGCTGCTATTCCAAAGCGCGCACATCATATTGAGCAAAAGCTGATATCTCAATCATTACAAGTAAGTAGTTTTATAGACGCAGCAACGGCTATTAACGATGGCTTTACGCCCATGAGCGATGTAAGAAGCAGTGCGCATTACCGCACCACGGTAAGCAAAAACTTATTACAACGCATTGGTATTGAGTTTTGTGAGCCGCAAGCACGCAACAATAACAACATTGCCATTACGAGGATCTCACATGCGTCACTTTGAAATGGATAAACTAAAAGCGCAAGGTGGTAGCGTTGGACAATCTAAATATCACGAAAGCGCTATTAAACAAGTTTGTGGCAGTGCAAATTTTGCCGACGATAATCCTGAGCCTTACGGTTGCCTGCATGCCTACCCAGTACTCGCCCCTGTTACAAGTGGCTTTATTAAATCAATAGATACAAGCTTCGCACTGGCAATTGAAGGCGTTAAACGTATTTTATCGGCCGAAGATGTACCGGGTAAATTAGATATTGGCCCGGTATTTCCTGGTGATGTATTACTCACTAATCATGAAATTCAATACCACGGGCAACCTGTATTAATTGTCGTTGCCGACACCTACGAAATTGCGCGCCGCGCTGCACGTTTAGTGGTTATAGAGTGCGAGCAAACCACACCCATACTTGATATTAAAGAAGCCATTAGCAAAGAGCATTGGGTGAGGCCGCCCCATTCACTTAACCGTGGTAACAGCGAACACACCATTAATAACGCAGCCCACCAGCTTAAAGGCGAAATAAACATAGGCGGGCAAGAACACTTTTATTTAGAAGGCCAAATAGCGCTTGCGCAACCTGATAACGACGGGGGCATTCATGTTCAGTGCTCTACGCAGCACCCTACTGAGGTTCAACACTTAGTTGCTAAAATTTTAAAAAAGCCATTTAGCTTTGTAAACGTAGAAACCCGCCGTATGGGCGGTGCTTTTGGCGGAAAAGAAACCCAAGGCGCACCATGGGCATGCCTTGCAGCTCTTGCGGTTTACCACCTTGGCTGCGCAGTAAAAATGCGCCTAGCCCGTAGCGACGATTTTAAATTAACCGGTAAGCGCCACCCGTTTTATAATCACTATCATGTTGGTTTTGACGAAAATGGTTTAATAGAAGGTGCCGACATTACTGTAAACGGATTTTGTGGCTACTCGCCTGATTTATCAGATGCAATTGTAGACCGCGCCATGTTTCATGTCGATAACGCCTACTACTACCCAGCCGCCACAATTAAGGGTAATCGCTGTAAAGTAAATACCGTAAGCCATACCGCATTTAGAGGATTTGGTGGCCCGCAAGGCATGATTATGGGCGAGCTAATAATGGACGATATAGCCGCCAAATTAGGTAAAGATCCGCTTGAGATCCGAAAACTCAATTTATACAAAAAAGGCCGCGATACCACGCCGTACCATCAAACCGTAGAGCAACATATTTTAATAGATATGGTTGCTCAGCTTGAGGAGTCGGGTGACTACTGGGCACGTAAAGAGGCTATTAAAGCATTTAACGTATCGTCACCTATTATCAAAAAAGGCCTTGCGATGACGCCGGTTAAATACGGTATATCGTTTACCGTACAGCACTTAAACCAAGCCGGTGCGTTAGTGCATGTATATAGTGATGGCTCTATACATTTAAACCACGGCGGCACCGAAATGGGCCAAGGGCTAAACACCAAAATTGCGCAAATTGTGGCCCATGGCTTTGGGGTCGATTTTAACGCGGTAAGTATTAGTGCTACGCGTACCGACAAGGTGCCAAACACATCAGCAACAGCGGCCTCAAGTGGTACCGACTTAAACGGCATGGCGGCGCTAAATGCAGTAAACACAATAAAAGAGCGCTTAATAAACTTTATTACCGAGCACTTTGAAGTAGACAGCAACACTGTTGTATTTAAAGATAACCTCATTACTTTTAGTAAAGGGGAAATTAGCTTTTGCGAACTTGCAAATCTTGCTTACATAAATCGCATATCGCTTTCATCTACCGGTTATTACGCCACACCAAAAATTCATTACGACAGAGCCAAAGGCGAAGGCCGTCCGTTTTTTTACTACGCTCACGGCGTGGCACTCAGTGAAGTAGAAGTAGATACCCTAACTGGCGAAAACACGGTAACTCGCGTTGATATACTGCACGATGTAGGCAGTTCAATTAATCCAGCACTTGATATAGGGCAAATTGAAGGCGCTTTTGTGCAAGGCATGGGCTGGCTAACAACCGAAGACTTACAATGGAATGATAAAGGCCAGCTAGCAAGCTTTGGCCCAGCCAACTACAAAATACCAGCCATTGGCGATACCCCGGCCGAATTTAACGTCAATCTTTATAACTCAGCAAATCCAGAAACCACCGTGTTTAGATCAAAAGCCGTAGGCGAGCCGCCATTTATGTTGGCCTTTAGCGTGTGGAGTGCCATTCGTAATGCCATAAGCAGTGTGGCTGATTACAAATACACCGCCCCACTGGATACACCCGCAACCCCAGAGCGAGTATTGAGTGCAATTGAGCAAACCGCTAGCTGGTTTAAGGAGCATCAACATGACTAATTTAAATGAGTCGTTTCAGGGTTTTCATACGCAAAATTGGGCGCAGGCTATAAACGAGCACGAACAAAGCGGCACTAACTATGTAATTGCCACGGTACTTGGCACCAATGGCTCAACCCCACGCGGCACAGGCTCTAAAATGGTAATAAGCGGCGAGCATATTTACGACACCCTTGGCGGTGGCCATCTTGAGTACGTAGTAATAGAAAAAGCCCGCGAACTACTTGCCAAAGGCGAAGCCGCCCAAGTGATAGAGCAATTTAACCTAGGCGCAAATTTAGGCCAGTGCTGCGGCGGGGCTGCAACCGTTATGCTTGAGTGCATGCAATGCGAGCGCTTTACGCTTGATATTTATGGCGCAGGCCATGTAGCACAAGCGCTTATTGGTATATTGGCACAGCTGCCTATGCGTATACGTTGGATAGATAGCCGCGCCGATGTATTCCCACAGAACATTCCTAATAACGTAGTAAAAGTGGTTGATGAAGAGCCAACAGAGCAAGTTAAACGCGCGCCCAAAGCTAATAATTACTTAATACTCACCCATAACCACCAGCTCGACTTTGCACTTACACAAGCCATTATTAAACGCGCTGATGCCAATTGGCTTGGCGTTATTGGCTCAGATACCAAAGCAAAACGCTTTAAGCAACGCCTAGCACATCGCGATTTTACAGCCGATCAAATACAGCAAATGACCTGCCCTGTTGGGCTTAATAACATTTCGGGCAAATTACCAATGGAAGTGGCTATTTCGATTAGTGGACAGCTAATTGGCCTTTATCAGGCTATGCAAACCCAAGAGCCAAAACGCCAAGGCTTGCAATGGCGCACACTAAAAAATGCCTTAATTAGCACCACGCAAGAGGAAGTAAACGCATGAGTAGTTTACAAATAAATACGCTAAATGATGCACAAGCAAAACAAGCACTTGAGCATTGCTGCGCGGCCCCTAACTGGGTGGCGGGCATGGTAAAAGCAATGCCATTTAAAAGTGCTCAGCAGCTGTTTGAATACGCACAAAGCACATGGGATAACCTTGGCGAAAGCGACTATTTAGCTGCCTTTGAAGGCCACCCGCAAATAGGCGACTTATCAACCCTTAGCAAAAAATACGCTGCTACCGCACAAAAAGCGGGGCATGAGCAATCGGGTATGAGCAAAGCAAACGAAGCCGTACTTACCAAAATGATTGCCCTCAATAAAGAGTACCTGAACAAGTTTGGCTTTATTTTTATTGTGTGCGCCACCGGTAAAACGGCCGAACAAATGCTCGAACTCATAGAGCAGCGCATACACAACACCCGCAGTACAGAGCTAAATATAGCCGCGGGCGAACAAGCCAAAATAACAAAAATAAGATTGGAGTCACTGCTATGAGCAAAAGCCCTATAACTACCCATATACTTGATACAAGCACCGGAAAACCAGCAGCAAATGTTGCTGTTAAGCTATTTAAACTTACAAATAACGAATGGGTACAACTAACCCAAGGCAAAACCGATTCCGATGGGCGAATTACCGATTGGCTAAATACAGAAGTAGAATTTGCAACCTATAAGCTAGTATTTGATTTAGATAGTTATTACCAAAACCAACCTGCCCCTGCGTTTTACCCAGAGGCGCAAATAACGTTTAGATTACAAGATACTAAACATCATCATATCCCGTTGTTGCTTAGCCCGTTTGGCTACTCTACATACAGAGGTAGCTAATAATGAGCACGCAAAACAATAATAACTTAACAGTAGTTTGTGCCGATATACTCGACTTTGTTGACGACCCTGCCATTGCTGGCGAAAACGCCCATCGTTTTTTTGAAAAGGGCGCATTAGTTATCAAGCATGGCAAAGTAGTTAAACTTGGCTATGAGCACGACATACTGCCTACAATTGATAAATCAGCGCATATTATCCGCCACGATGGCAAACTCGTTATGCCAGGCATGATAGACACCCACATACACTTACCACAAACCGAAATGGTGGGTGCGTACGGCGAGCAGCTTTTAAGTTGGCTCACCGAATACGCGTTTCCGACAGAGAAAAAGTTTACATGTAAGCATTATTCAAAAGAGATATCTAACCGCTTTTTAGACGAGCTACTGCGCAACGGCACAACCACTGCCCTTGTATTTGGCACTGTGCACCCGCAATCGGTTGATGCGTTTTTTAAAGAATCACAAAAACGCAATTTACGCATGATTGCCGGTAAAGTAATGATGGACCGTAACTGTCCTGACGACTTATCTGATTGCGCGCAAACAAGTTATGACGAATCTAAAGCCCTCATCGAAAAATGGCACAATGTTGATAGGTTAAGCTACGCAGTTACACCGCGTTTTGCTCCTACATCAACCCCTGAGCAACTTCAAAAATGTACTCAGTTGCTTGAAGAATACCCAGACACCTACCTGCATACACACTTATCTGAAAACAAAGACGAGTGCGAATGGGTAAAAGGGTTATTTCCAGAGTTTGATGATTACTTAGGCGTGTACGAGCAAGCAAAAATGGTACGTAAACGCTCGGTATTTGCCCATAGCATTCATTTATCTGAGCGCGAGCTATGCTGCCTTGCAGATAACAATGCGGCAATATCGCACTGCCCTACCTCAAACCTATTTTTAGGATCAGGACTTTTAAATTTAAAAGCCTGTGAAGAGCACGGTATAAACGTAGGCATGGGTACCGATGTAGGCGCAGGAACAAGCTTTTCTATGCTACAAACAGGTAACGAAGCTTATAAAATTCAGCAATTACAAGGTCAAAAGTTTTCAGCATTTAAAGGGCTGTATTTAGCAACACTCGGCGGTGCTAGAGCGCTCGATTTAGAAGGAACAATTGGTAATTTTGAAGCCGGTTGTGAAGCCGATTTTATTGTAATGGATTGTTCAGCAACCCCATTTTTAAAATTTAGGATACAGCATGCCAAAACCCTGCATGAAAAATTATTTGCAATGATGATGTTAGGCGACGACCGCTGCGTTGAGCAGACCTACATTATGGGTAAAAGTGTGTATAAGCGCGATGATAACAATCAATTTTCAGACACCCGCTCACCGGTATTAGAAGAGGCTTAACCGTTATGGAAAACTATTTATTTGAGCTTGCTCATTTAGTACTGCGTTATTTTCATGTTATTGCTGGTATAGCCTGGATTGGCGCTTCATTTTATTTTGCATGGCTTGATAACAACCTACAAACACCACCGCAATGGAAAATAGATAAAGGCATAAAAGGTGATTTATGGGCCGTGCATGGCGGAGGCTTTTACGAAGTGGCTAAATATCAAAATGGCCCTGAACAAATTCCCCATACCCTGCATTGGTTTAAGTGGGAAGCCTACACAACGTGGATCACCGGTATATTGTTATTTAGCTTACTTTATTATGTTGGCGCCGATGTATACTTAATTGATAACAGTAAAAGTGAGCTAAGTAAATTTGCAGCTATTGGCGCATCACTTGGTTTTATTGGCTTGGGCTATGGGATTTATCGTTTATTGTGCAAAAGCCCACTGGTCGAAAACGGCAAAGTGTTTATTGCTGTAGTTATTGGTTTATTAGCTCTGTGGACTTTTGGGGTTGATCAATTATTTAGCGACCGCGCTGTGTATATTCATGTTGGTGCGCTTATTGGCACGTGTATGGTGGGTAATGTGTATCATATTATTATGCCCGGGCAGCGCTATATGGTGAGTGAAGTAGAAGCCGGTAGAATCCCTAATTCAGCGCCAGGTTTAAAGGCAAAGCTGTGTTCTATTCATAATAACTACGCCACATTACCTGTGGTATTTATTATGCTTAGCAATCACTTTCCCTATACCTATAGCCACAACTTTGGCTGGCTTATTTTAATTGCGCTGTTTGGTATTGGTATGTGGATACGCCACTACTTTAATTTAAAGCACCAAGGCGTTAATAAACCCTCTGTACTTGTAAGTGGTATTGCCGCTTTTTTTGCCCTTATGTTGGCCATAGCTCCGTGGCCAAATACAAGTACACCAAAAAATGCTGACGAAAGCGCGTATTTACAAGCAAGTATTACCGACGTACAAGCGTGGAACATAATCAGCAAGCACTGTACGCAGTGCCACAGTGAAACACCGACCTCTGCGCTTTTTCAAACAGCGCCACTTGGTTTTAAACTTGATTCAATTGAACAGGTAAAAAAGTCGCAAGTACTTGTGCATACCCGCGCCGTAATAACCAAAGACATGCCACTGGCTAATATGACCAAAATGACAGACTCAGAGCGCGAAACGCTCGGGTCTTGGCTCACGGCACTTAAAAAGGAGCAATAAAATGAGCGAGCAATTTAAAAACTACCCGCGCGATTTAATTGGTTATGGCACAGATGTACCCCATGCAAATTGGCCTAATAAAGCACGTATTGCCGTGCAAGTGGTATTAAATTACGAAGAAGGCGGCGAAAACTGCGTACTGCATGGCGATGCAGCCGCTGAAACGTTTTTATCAGAAATAGTCAGTGCTCCGCATGTAGAAGACCGCCATATCAGCATGGAGTCTATTTACGAATATGGCTCACGCGCTGGCGTGTGGAGGCTACTGCGTTTATTTAAAAAATACGATATACCGGTCACCATTTTTGCAGTGGCGATGGCCCTTGAGCGCCACCCCGATGTAGCTAAAGCCTTTGTTGAAGCGGGCCACGAAATTGCAAGCCATGGCCTGCGCTGGATTAATTATCAAAATATAGATAAGCAAACCGAACGCGAGCATATGCAACAAGCCATTGATGTCATTAAAAAGCTCACAGGTAAAAAGCCCAAAGGCTGGTATACAGGGCGCACAAGCCCTAACACAGCAGCCCTTGTGGTAGAAAATGGCTCGTTTTTATATGATGCCGACGATTACAGCGACGACCTACCTTTTTACAGTATTAAAGAAGGTAAACCACAGTTAATAGTGCCCTACACGCTTGATGTAAACGACATGCGCTTTGCTGCCGTGCAGGGTTTTAACGCAGGCGATCAATTTTATAATTATTTAAAAGATGCCTTTGATACGCTATACGAGGAAGGCGACCCAGAAGGTGAAAACGCCCCTAAAATGATGTCGATAGGGCTGCATTGTCGCTTAATTGGCAGACCAGGAAGAATAAAAGCATTAGCACGGTTTTTAGAATATGCTCACTCGCATGATCAGGTTTGGTTTGCCACACGTGAGCAAATAGCCGAGCACTGGCTTAAAACCCATCCATATAAAAAAGCATAGTTTATATTTTTTAAAACATAAAAAAGCCCAGCAATGCTGGGCTTAAAGTCACTTTAGGAGTAGTTAGTTAAATGAAACCGTAATGATGTTAGAACATACATTTTCAGTTACACATAATTGGTAATCGTACGATGGTAATGTAGCACCACGTACGTAGTCGCGGTAACGACCTCGGTCAGCAGTAGTATCTACAAGCTCACCATTACGGTAAACACTTAGTGATTCAGCGCCAACACTTTCCCAACTAAGCTCTACACGCATAGTATCAAGGCGAGACTTATTAGCACGTTTTAAGGTAATTTCTAGCTCTACATCACTTACAACAACCGTTTGAGTTGATGTACTTGTATTGCCTTCACTGTCTGTTACCGTTAGTTCTACATCGTAATTACCTGATACTGCATACACATGCATAGGGTTTTGATCAGATGATGTTGCACCATCGCCAAAGCTCCAGCTCCACTGTGTAATATCGTTATTTGAATCAGTGCTTGAATCAATAAAGTTAACTGTTAAGCCTTGTGTCTCAACGTCAAAACTAGCACGTGGTGGTTGTGGGCTAACTTCGCCAATAGCGCTTAGCGTTAATGACCAGCCATTAATTGTGCCGGTATCGGCTGCGGCAGTATCTTCTACTTGTAGTGTCCAATCGCCTGTAGCAACTTCGCCGTTAAATGATTCAGAAGTAAAGCTTCTAACTATGTCGTCGTTTGAACCACCCACATTGCTTTGTAGCGTTACTTGTGTGCCTTGAGCAGATACTAACTTAACCACTAAATCGCCTGAGTAAGTATGCGAAATATCTACATCAGCAGTAGTGCCAAATACTGTTAAGTCATCAGGAACATTAATTACTGACACTGCACCTACTGGCGAGTTATCAGGAATATCAACACTTGTGTTACTGCTGTAAGTAAAGTCGTTTAAACCAACAGGTTGAACCATTAATTTAACTGACTGCTCTTTAACAATATCACCAGCTGTAGCTGTTACAGTAAGCTCGTATTCGCCCCACTGAGTGTTAGTATCGGTTTCAACATTTAGCATTACTTCATCGCCTGGGCGCGCTGTAAGCGAAGATAAATAAGCGCCGCCTAATGTTGTTGATAACTCAAGCGTTACTTCTTCATCCCATTCGGCAATTGAACCAATTGTAAATGTGTAGTTTGTAGCTTGGCCTGCTTCAATTTGTTGCGTAAGTGGATCGGCTGATATTTTAAAGCCAGGTGTAGGGTCTGCATCAATAAGCGCTTGGTTAACATTAAGACGAGTACCTGCAACCGTTACACCTTGTAGCGCAGCATTTGCATCGCCAGAGTTCATTAGTAAATCTTTCAGCTCTTGAGTGCTAAGCTCAGGATTAATTGACAACACTAACGCTGCAGCACCTGCTACATGAGGGGTTGCCATAGATGTGCCAGAGTAAGATGCATAGCTCTCACCTGGTGTAGTAGATAAAATAGCACTACCCGGCGCGCCCATATCAACGCTTGTTAAACCATAATGTGAAAACCATGAAATACCATCGGTTTGATCTGTACTTGCAACCGATAATACACTTGCGTTTTCGTAGTTAGATGGGTAATGCGGGTTAACATCGTTATCAATAGTATCGTTACCAGCTGCGGCTACAAAGAGTAAATCCGCCGCTTCGCTTGATGCAATTGCATCTGCTAGTGCTTGGCTGTAACCGCCACCACCCCAGCTATTATTTAATACGCGTAAGTTAACGCCTGAGTTTTTAAGGCTAACCATGTAATCAATACACTTAATGGCGTCTGATGTTGAGCCACTCCCCGCAGCATCTAAAAACTTACAACCAACAAGTGATACTTCATGGTTAACACCTACAACACCAATACCATTGCCACCACTTGCGCCAATAGTACCTGAAACGTGGGTACCATGGCCTTCGTCATCCATAGGGTCGCCACTGTCAGTAATGGCATTTATACCATGCACGTCATCTATAAAACCGTTACCATCATTATCAATACCATCTCCTGGTATTTCGCTGCTATTTACCCACATATTGCTCGCTAAATCACTGTGGCTGTAATCAATACCCGTATCGATTACACCTACCACTACATCGCGGCTACCTGTCGAAATATCCCATGCTTCTACTGCATCAATATCAGCGTCTGCTGTACCACCCGTTTGGCCATCATTATTTAAGCCCCAAAGCTCATCAAAACGAGGATCATCTGGCGTACGTGCAATGCTTACTTGGTAATCAGGCTCTACATATTCAATAGCTTGATGAGACTTTAAAAGCGCAATTGCGTCTTTGGTGCTCATTCCCGACACTTTAAACTTAGCTAAGCGACCTGAAAGTAAAGACGTATAGCTGTCATCAAGTTCATCTTTATTTAGATCAGTAATTTTAGCTTTAACTAATGAACGAGCCTGCTTACGCATTTCTTTCGTTGCATTACTTTTATATTTAACAATTATAGAATCACTGCTAGCAGTTACAGATTGCTTTACACCCACATCAGGAACTTTTGCAGCTGCTAAGCACGGAAGTAAGGCAAGAGTAATAATAGATAATTTTGTTTTCATTGTTCTATCCATAGTTTTGTTGGGTTAGCTTAGATGCTCTAAGCACGTTCTTTCACTATTTCGAGTACAAGGGATCACATGGCATACCCTAAGGAAACAACCAAACTAATCATTTAACAAGTTAAAAAATAAAAACGTTGTTAAAACCAACAATTTTGACCAGTTAAAGTATAAAAAAAACACTAAAGACAGACCTTTTAATGAAATTCACGCAAAGCCATTTACCTAATAAAGGGTCGGAGATTTTTACTGCTTTTAGATTGAATTAATAAAAAACCTCAACAACCGCACCATAACCCACTGAAAAATAAAAATTAAAAAATTGGTAAAAAATGATGATTTCAGAAAATACATTTGAGGAATACAGTAATTAGGTACTTAATAATTAACAGTTATTAAACGTAAGTTAAAAATAATGACAAAGCGTTTCGTGATAATTATTAACTACATCGAAAAATTTTACTTTAAGAGCTTTTCAAGCGGATCACAAAACATTATATCGGCACGGCATGCTGACACAGCAAATACCTTATAAAACCTATAAAATTTAAGGTGTTTGGTTTTAATATTTCAAGGAGAAAATAATGAAGTTGAACAAATCACTTTTAAGCTGCGCAGTTGCAATTGCAATGGGTACTAGCTTTGCTTCTTATGCAGATACTAACAACAAATCAGCATCAAGCTCAGAACTTGCTACCAACGTTTCTGTAGCAAGTGTTGAAAACTCAATGACTCTTATCCAAACTTTTAATGAAAATACTGCACTACTTACACAAGATGGTGATAGCAACACCATGCTTGTAACAACAACCGGTAATAATAACGAAACTGAAGTTGTGCAGAGCCAATTTGGTAATTATGCTGAAGTAATCACCACAGGTGACAACAACTTACAAGTATACAGCCAAGATGGCGTTGCTAATGGTTTTATCTCTGAAGTGACTGGTAATAATAATATGTTATTTGTTTCACAATTTGGCCAAGGCTTTTTTGTAAATAATGAAGCGATTAATATTGTAACTGGTGATGATAATATCATTGATGTTGAACAAGGCACTGGTGGTCACTGGTTCTACAACATGGATATGCAAGGTAACGCAAATGAAATTACCTCACTGCAAACCGGTGAATGGCATGAAGCAGAAATTACGATGCTTACAGGCGACGAAAATACTCTTGATTTAGTTCAAGACGGTTATTGGAGTACCTTTAAAGTAAGTAGTTTACAAGGCAATGACAACGAGCTTGAAGTTGAACAAGTAGGTGATCGTAATGCTGTAGCATTTAGTGCAATTTCTGGTGATGCAAATGAAATTGAAATTGAGCAAGATGGCTTAACTAATGCGGTAACGTTTGCAACTGTAATTGGCGACGACAACCAAATAGATTTAGATCAAGAAGGTTCACTTAACACAATTGAATCAAACTTATTTGAAGGTTCTAATAATGAGGTTTCAGCAACACAAGTTGGCGCTGAAAACTTAATGACAGCCGATTTAATTGGTGACAACAACGAACTAACTTCAATGCAAAACGGTGATTTAAACGAAGCCTACATGGGTGTAATTGGTTCAGACAATGAATTTACATCAGCCCAAATAGGTGATTTAAACTCGATTCACTTAGCTAACTTTAACGGCTCTGGCAATGATGTTGATTTAGTACAAGCTGGCGATGAAAATGCCGTACTTGTTCAATCTTCATACCCAGATGTAACGCTTACATCTAACGATAATGACATCGATATTGCTCAAGACGGCTCTCAAAATGAAGCAATTGTTACCCTTGCTGGCATTTTAGATAGTAATAATAACCAAATTGATATTGCACAAAGTGGCACGTTAAACCTTATTGATATGATGGTTGAAGGCAATAACCACAACATTGATATTTCACAAACAGGTGAAGGTAACTGGGTTACTGGCGTTGAACAATCAGCATTTTTAGTTGGTGGTGAAAACGTATCGTTTAGTGTTACTCAAATTGGTAACGACAATATTGTTGAAGGCTCAGTAATTGGCTTTGACAGCACTGTATCTGTTACCCAAATTGGTGATGGAAACGCAGCAACAATTACTCAAATGTAATTGTTGAGGTGGGGAGAGCGACCCTCTCCCCTTTTTAAATTATGAAAAAAAATATTAACTTTAATCGTTACCTACTCACACTTTTCCTATGTTTTTCTGGGGCAACTCATGCTGCGGATGAACTAGAAATAGATGGCTTATTACTTGATAGAAGTATTAGCCGCTTTGGTCATCAATTTTATTATGAATTTTCAAACTACTGGCGAGATCTCCCTTCAACAGCTGGTTTTAATATTGAAATAAAAGAAACCGTAATACCAAAAGCGGGTACACAACTTTCTTTAATAATGAATAACCAACTTGTTTACGCGACTTATTTAGGTCGCAGATTAGAACCCCTCGATGAACGTGTTGAGCAAGCTGTTTATACAGTAATAGATGCAATGGCTCGCTCAAACATGGCTGCATCAACACCAGATATGGCTAAAGATGGATGGTAAAATGAAAAAAATAGCCCTTATAATAACAATATTAAGCTTTTCAGCTTCCGCGACTGAAATAATTTACACCCCAATAAATCCAAGCTTTGGTGGTAATCCACTCAATGCAAATATGCTGCTGAGCAAAGCACAGGCTCAAAATAAGCACAAAGCTCCGGTAATCGAAAAAGGTTACGCTGAACAATTTCAAGACTCTTTAGAGCGCACTTACTTAAACCGCATGGTAAGAGAAATTACCGATATGGCTTTTGGTGAGGATATTGAAGATAGTATTTTTAATCAGGACTCAATTTTTATGAGTGGTGATTATCAAATTGAAGTTATAACCAGCACAACCGATTCTATTACAGTAAAAATAACAAACATATTAGATGACTCTGTTGTGATCATTGAAGTACCGAGGTTTGGATAATGTATAAACTACTAATAACAATAACATTACTGGGTTTGAGCGGCTGTACAAGTTTAGGTAAGCTTATTCCACCATCACAGCAAAAAGCAATTAGCCTAGAACCAACTGAATTATTTGCAGATTTAAAAAATTTACCAAAACCTGTTGGCAGCATTCCTGTATCGGTCTACTCATTTAGAGACCAAACAGGTCAATACAAACCACAAACTAACGTTAGTTCGTTTTCGACTGCCGTTACACAAGGTGCTAATTCAATACTCGTACAAGCACTGCATGAATCTGATTGGTTTACACCTGTTGAGCGTGAAGGTTTACAAAACATTTTAACTGAGCGAAAAATTATTCGTGCAGGCCAAGCCGATAACCCGAACCAGGCTGAGTTACCTCCACTTACCACAGCTAAAATCATTTTAGAGGGCGGTATTATAAGCTATGACACCAATGTGAAAACGGGTGGGTTAGGTATGGAATACTTTGGTATAGGCGCATCTGAGCTTTACCGTGAAGATGCTATTTCAATTTATCTACGCGCTGTGGATGTTCGTACAGGTCAAGTGTTGCTTAGTGTGGCCACCAGCAAAAAAGTATTAAGCCAAGAGATGCGTGCAGGCTTTTTTAGATACGTAAGCTACAAACGTCTAGCTGAAGCTGAAGCCGGCTTTAGTGACAACGAACCTATGAGTATTTGCGTAACTCAGGCAATAGAAAAAGCACTGACAGACCTTATAACAAAAGGCATTGATAAAGGCTTATGGGCTAAAAAAGTGAGCTAATTACACAGGCCGTCATAACAAATAAAAAAGGCTACTAACAGTAGCCTTTTTTATGGGAGAAATTGAGATTATATATGCTATTTATTTAGCCATTGGTAATAAAACAGAAACGTAACGCTGAGCCCAATTCGCAAGCTCTACCCTGTTACGTGAGTTAGTTTTTTTAAACGCACTGTACAAATGTGTTTTTACAGTGTGGTCGCTAATATTGAGCTTATCAGCAATTGTATTGTTACTCGCACCTTGTGCAATTAAATGAATAACGGACTTTTCTCGCTTTGTTAAATGATCGTAATCGTCCTGCTTTAATTCAATGTCGTCATGTAGGTTATTAAATGATGATGCCACGGCTAAAATGTCGTTAAAAGCTTTTGAAATTACTTTACGCGTAAACCAAAGCTCGCCAGTATCAACACGAACTAACCCTTTAAAAATATCTTCTGGCGCATCAGATTTATAAAAAACACCATTAAAATGGTTAAGCAATAAGTTTTGCTCGCACACATCTTCTTTATCAACATTAAAGATAACAACACTATGGTGTTTAGCTAAACAAATCAGGTCTGCGGGAATGAGATCTTGCCATTTGCTTTTAGCACCATCTATTAAAAACAAATCATAATTTGCACGCTGCTCAGCTTTAGGAATAACATCGTCCATTTTAATATCACCAAACAAGGCCTGTAGTGTTCTTAAAATAGCTGTATAGTTGTGTGAATGAAAAGATGATTGAAATGTAGTTTTTACGAATACTGAGTTTTTATGGGGCATAAATTTCGTCCTTGAAACATTTACACTACATTACCTAAATCAAATACAACTTACAATGAGATTTTGGTATTAAAATAAAGTTATCGTTTCTCATCCTAAAACAGATAAAAATCTATTAAATCAATACATAACCTACATTACTTTTGTTTTACAATTGATTTTGTAAGATAAATAACAGTTCGGATTAGTAGTTTAGTAATTTATAAAATCGAGTCGTTACGCCATTAGTCCAACCAAAACCCTGCTGTACTTGATATTCACCACCACCGGCTAAAACCGCTGGTGTGCACACATTGTATTTTTCGAGTAAGCACTTATTTACTGCAAAATTTTGCTCAACCATATTTACCCAATTTTGCATTATATGTGTACTCAATTGAGTAATACCGTAGTTATTAAGCCCTTTTACCGCAAGCCATTGGAGTGGAGCCCAACCATTTGGACTATCCCACTGCTGAGGCGTTTGAGTAATAGTTGTAACAATGCCACCCTTTTTTAAAAATTCATTGGCTAATATTGTAGCTACCTTGATTGCTTGCTCATTACTGGCTAAATTAACAAATAAAGCAGTAGTTGCCGCTGCACTAAGTATTGGAGATTGAGTCGTTGTACGGCAGTTATAATCAACAAAAAAACCGGTTGGTTCATTCCAAAGGTAAGCATTAATAAGTGCCTTGCGATTGCTGGCAAGTAATTGGTAATGCTCTGCTTGTTCACTATTGCCGAGCAATTGAAAGAATTTGCTTAATTGATTCTCTAAGTTATACATAAGGCAGTTTAAATCTATAGGAACAATATCAGTTGTTTGAATAGAGCTTAGTAAATTAGACTCACCAAGCCAACGAGAACTAAAGTCCCAACCCGACTCACATGCAGCGCGAATATTACGATAAAAATCAGATTTTTTCTCCTTCGCCAACCCTTCCGCTAGCGCTAAATCTTCACGCAATGACTCTGCTCTTGGCTCACTTACATCGTCCCAATAACGATTTAAAACACCACCACAAGGCATTCTTACTACCCGCTTTGAGCCCAATAAATCACTCGAAAGCAACTGCGCGTCTTGCATCCAAAATATATATTCTTTTTCAAGTGCTGCAACACACATAGCAAGCCATTGCGCATTAAGTGATTTGCTATGCGTATGTTCCCATAATAACTCGACCATGAGTGCTAAAACCGGTGGCTGCGAGCGTGATAAATAATAGCGACGGTTACCATTTGGAATACAACCATAATCGTTAATTAAATCTACAAAGTTAAGTAGCATATCTTCAACTACATCACCTTTATCTGCATCGATTAAGCCCAATGCTGTAAAATAACTATCCCAATAGTAAATCTCTTGAAAGCGCCCGCCAGGCACAATATAGCTGTGCTTTAGTGCTAGTAATGAATCTTGCTTCGGGGTATCCGCCTCTCTTCTAAGGCCACTCCATAACGAGTCTATATAATGTTTAACCGATGACGTATCAGCCTCAGTGCCCATTGCTAGCACTGGAGAAGTAATAAAGTGTGCGTTTACAAACTCACTAAGCTGCGTATTAGTTAAAGGCGCTAATTGTTCATAGCTTTTACATGCACTTTGCCAATTAACACGCGCAATTGCATCTGCGAATGTTTTACAGTCGCTAAATACATGCTGCATTTGAACATCTTTAAATAATTGGCTGTCAAAAAAACTCATAACTTTCCTTACTGTTAAGCTGTCGTCGCGTGTTGTGAGATAGCGTCGGTTCGTTTTTTGAAAAAAATCACGCTAATAAAAATCAAACTAATGGGAACCAAAGAAAGGTAAAACGCATGCTGGCCACTAAAGTGCTCAAATACATAACCAGTTATTATTGAGCCTGTTGTTCCACCAAGTGCTGAAAAAACTACAATTAAGCCAGTCATAGCGGCATGACGATGTTTTTCAAGAGCGCTGAGCATAACTGAGTTAAGTACCGGATAAATAGGCGCCATGAAAAAGCCAATTAACGGTAAAATAAATGCAGCAAGTGGTGCATCAAATAAGCTAATTACTGTATTTTCAGTAACATTCTCAGTAAGCGGTAGGGTAATAAGTATGAGGCCGGCCATCGCAATTAAACAACTGCTCAATACAACAAACCAGTGAATGTGTTTAAGTACTTGCCCTGCTACTAAGCGCCCAAATGCAAGTGCCGCAGCAAAAATACTGGCCAGCTGAATACTAATAGCTATAGGAAGTTTTAAAACTTCATTATTGAATGTGGGTAGCCAAGTACCTACGCCCTGCTCAATTAATACGTATAAAAAAGCACTAATTATAAATATGAGTACCAACGGTTGATATGTTAGCTTAAGCATGGCGATAAAATCGAACCAACAGGAGCGTTTAGTTTTACTTATAATGGCGGGCTTTATAGGCGCAGCAATTACGCTCGCTATAACGATTAGGGCCAGAGCTGCTAGCAAGTAATAAACGTTGAGCCACGCGGTTGAATCGTTTGGATCTATAAAAGCAGTAAAAATCCAATAGCCACTTAACACACCAACCATGAAAATGCCCTCAATGGTGTTTAATAATGAAGAGTGGCTATTTGCATCATCTGTCACTTGGCCGATAATAGAGTAAACCGACACTTTAACCACAGCAAAGCCACAACCAATGGCGGCAAATAAAATTTTAAACGCATAAAAGTCACTAATTAAAGCCGTACTTACACAAGCAAGGGCAACAACAGTAAGTGCCCCAAGCATAGCCAGTTTATAGCCTAGGCGAGGAATAAACGAAGCCACTACAAATGACATTATCGCAATGGATAAATCTTTAAACCCCTCAAGCACTGAAGCTTCTGTTTTACTTACCCCAAGGGTATTTATTGCCTGCAAAATAACGGTGCCCACGCTATTTAACAAAATAGCGAAAATAAAGTAACTTGCTGCAATTGCCAGTGTGACTTTTGTTTTACTCATAATTACCCTCGCTTTACAGCGTTATTTAAACGCTATAACGACCTTTATTGTATGCCCATAACGAGTGCATACACAGTGTGTGTTTATATCAGTGAGGTTTGAGTTTAGTTTAGAATAGCCCTCAATGCAATCGTTTGCATTTTAAATTTAACATTAACTCAACATGATTTATAAACTATCTTTTACTTGATTGGCGGGTAATCAGTTCAATATCAATTACTTGTGATTCAACTTTTTCACCAGCTAGTTGCTGCATCAACTTTTGTACTAATAGCGTGGCTGCGTACTGTGTGTTTTGTCGGATAGTTGATAATGAAGGGTGGCTAATGTCGGCCATAGCAATATCATCAAAACCTACTAGAGCGACATCATTAGGAATGCTTACATAACGCTCTTTTAAGGCTTTCATGGCACCTAAGGCAACCATATCACTACATGCCACTATAGCATCAAAATAAAGGCCTTTTTCACGCAGTAATTGGTTAATTGATTGATACGCTGAGCTACTTGTAATATCAATAGATACAACATGTTGCTCTAATTTATGGGATGCTAATGCGGCAGAGTACCCTCTATGACGCTCACTAATTTCACCATGTTCTGGGTCGCCTAAAAATACAATGTTTTTAGCTCCGTGCTCTATTAAATGCGTTGTTGCTTGCAAGCCTCCCAAGTAATTGTCACTTCCTACAATGGGGTAATTGCTAGGTGTTTTAGGATCTCCCCATACCACCAGCGGAATACCTGCGTTAGCTGCATTTTCTATATTGGTTTGGTTTTTACCTTGACCTACAACAATAATACCGTCTGCACGGCGGCTATTAATAAAATAATTAGCCCAATCGTCTTGCGCCATGATGGAATTAGATAGTAAAAGCTCTAACCCTTGCTGATTAAGTGCAAGATTAATTTCGCTCACTACTTTAAGTAAAAACGGATCGCTAATCGACTGCTCTGTTTGTTCGTCAAGGTTAATTATAACCGCAACTACATTGGTTTTTTGTGTCCGCAACCGACTTGCAGCCGTATTAAGGCTAAAATTATGCTCTTTAGCTAAGCGCTGAAGTTTATCGCGGGTTTCTTGCTTAATTAGCGGATTATCATTAAGCGCACGCGAAACTGTAGAGGTAGACACGCCTGCTAGTTTCGCTAAATCAGTTAATTTAATTTTTTTGTTATTCATGATCTTCCTAAATAGTCGCTTACCACTGATCAATACAATTATCTAACTCGCTGACAATATAGCATTATTATTTTTTGCTGGCGCGAACAACGACCTAAAAAGTGTTTAACATATAAATAAGCTCAATAAATAAACTATATAAATTCATAAATAATTTACAAATAAATATTGCAAACGTTTGCATTTATCTCTAAGGTTTCAATATACACAGCCTATTTACAATGATTTTTAGTAAAAAGGCTGCTGAAATACACTGTTTAATACACTAAAAACGGGATCACACACATGAAAATCAATAAAGCAAAAAGTACATTAGCGTGTGCAATTACTTTAGCGCTTAGCACTCAATGCGCATTTGCAGCAGAGCAAACACAAGAAAAACAGAAAGTTGAGCGCATTGTGGTATCGGGAACACCTACGGGTGTTGGAGTTAGAAAAATTGATGCCAGCTATGCGGTAACTAATATCGATAGTGAACAAATTATTAAACTGTCTCCAAAAAGCACCGCTGACTTGTTTAAAGCAATACCTGGTGTTTGGGTAGAAAGCTCAGGTGGTGAATCGGGCGCTAATGTATTTGTTCGTGGTTTTCCTGGTGGTGGTGATGCCCCATTTTTAACACTCAGTATTGAAGGCTCACCTATTTATCCTGCTTCAACATTGTCATTTTTAGAAAACTCATCAATGTTTCGTGTTGATGAAACCATTGAGACAGTAGAAGCCCTGCGTGGTGGACCTAATCCTGTTTTATCTAACGGACAACCAGGATTAACAACCAATTTTAGATTAAAACGTGGTGGCGAAGAAACAGAAGGCTTATTTAAATACACAACTTCTGATTACGACTTACAGCGAGTTGACGCTGTGATGAGTGGTGAAATTACTGACGATTTATACTTTATGGTTGGCGGTTACGTAAAAAGCTCACCGGGTATTCGTGATGCGGGCTTTACTTCTGAAAAAGGTAGCCAATTTACAATCAACATTACTAAAGATTTAGACAACGGTGAGCTTAACTTTTATACCCGCCAAACAGACGATCACGGTGCATGGTACTTACCAACACCCCTTAATGTTGATGGTATTGACGCAGAATATACGCAACTTGGTACGCTAAATCGTCAAGCAACAATATTTACAGGCCCCGATGCGCAAGCACTTGATATTGACCTAGGTGATGGCCGAGGGTGGGACGGCCATGTTTCGGGCGGTAGTATTAAGCTAGAGCTAAAAGGTGGTTGGCATTTTTCAGATCGCTTTAACATTACCAAAGGCGATGCAAATACCTACGGTTTAGTACCTAGTGGCTCAGCAACAACGGTTGGAGCAGTTGCTGATAACGGCCAAACTGCATTTGGAGCAGTTACAAACACTGAATACGCAAGCGATACCCCAGTCCAACAACTTGGTCGATGGGTAGTACTTAAAGAAATCAGCTCATTTACAAATGATTTAGCTTTTTCGAAAAAATTTGGCGACCTATCAACAACCTTTGGATATTACACTGCAAGTACTTCAGCAAAAGATTGGTGGAGCTTAGGTAACACTGCATACCATGTACTTGAATCAGGTGGCGAAGCATTAACCGGTATTGAATGTAATCAAAACACCGATGGTTGTGATTTTAACTACGACATAAGCTCAACAGGTGATGCGCGCACTAACGCGTTTTATGTTACTGGTGAATACAAATTTGCTGATGCGTTTACACTTGATGTTGGCGTACGTCAAGAAAACCACGAAGTAGAATACAGTGTAGATGAGGGCCTTGACGGTATTATTACTAAAACCGTTAGCTATGATGAAAGTAAAACATCGTGGACTACAGGGTTAAACTATTCAATTAATGATGATATGGGTGTGTTTGCCCGTGTTAACCGTGGTTATAAAATGCCTTACTTTGATGACTTTAGAGATAACTTTGATGCTTACGAAGGCGGCGAAAAGCTTATTAAAGAAATTACCCAAGGTGAACTAGGTTATAAATTAATTACTGAATCAACCGACTTTTATGCAACCGTATTTGTAAATGAAGTTAAAGGCGACACATTTGTAAGAAGACCTGGCGTACCAGCAGAAATTTTAACAAACGAAGCATACGGTATAGAGCTTGATTACAACTTTAATCATGATTCTGGTTTTTCTGTTAATTTAAATACGACATTACAAGATGCTGAAATTACAGAGAGCCCAACAAACGATGGTAACCAGTCGCAGCGCCAACCAAAATGGCAAGTACGTATAACGCCAAGTTACGATTTTGAGCTACAAGGTATGTATGCAACTTTATACGGTACGCTTTCAGCGGTTGATGATCGCTTTGGCAATAACGAAAACACTGTAACACTCGATGGCTACGAAAAAGTTGATTTAGGTTTAATATTAGAACCAATGGAAGGCATCAAGCTTCAAGTAGCAATAGATAACTTAACGGATGAGCAAGGCATTACAGAAGGTGATCCACGTAATGCTGATGCACCAAATGGTCGTTACATTATGCCTCGTACAACGCGCTTTAGTGTAAGTTACGCGTTTTAAATAAAATACAATATAAAGGGAGCATTCGCTCCCTTTCACTTTAATTAACCTAAACAAATGAATTTAAAGGCTAAAGTGAATTACTCAATACTCGCTTTTAATTTATTAAGTGCATCAACCGAAAAACCTCGATCATAAAAATATAAAACTTCGCCGCTGCTATTTATAAGTACCACACGAGAGTTATTTGGGCTTTGATTACCTGTAAACTTTTGAACTGTCTCGCCATCTTTATAAATAGTGATTACCCCACCCCATAATTCTTTAGGGATGCCTTTGCGCATACCGCTGTCTATAAATGTGCTAAACATACGTGGTGCCATGCCGGCAATGGTTGGTAGTTCGTATGTAGGGAGCGTTACGCCCGCCATATCTAAACCAATTAACCAACGGTCTAT
Source organism: Pseudoalteromonas sp. SR44-2 (assembly GCF_014163745.1). NCBI lineage: Bacteria > Pseudomonadati > Pseudomonadota > Gammaproteobacteria > Alteromonadales > Pseudoalteromonadaceae > Pseudoalteromonas > Pseudoalteromonas sp. SR44-2. Next base: position 50,479 of record NZ_JACJDW010000028.1, read on the forward strand.
ATCAAACTGGCTGTCTTGCTTGTACCCAATGAGCAGTAGTGTTTTATCTTCCTTAAAATCACTAGGTATAGTCACCAAACTTTGCTCTAAGCTTTCGCCACTAATGCTTGGGAACTGCTTACCTGTTAATTGCTGGTTTGGGTACTGTGTTGTACATGCGCTAAGTAGTAAAAGTGCAAAAGCACTTAATGTTAATTTGATCATAATAAACCTAATATTTATAAACTTCATACCGATACGTTTAGTATGGCAGCTGAGATCTAAAAATGCTGACTAGTTATATAATTTTTAAATTTAGACGCAGTCATGGGCTTACCGTACTTCCAGCCTTGTCCGTAATGCACACCCGCTGTTTTTAAAATGGCTTCTTGCTCAGTGGTTTCAATTCCTTCTGCTACACAGGTATAATTAAACTTATGCACAAGTTCCATAATATTCGGGATCATAGAGGCTTTTAAGCCCTCAGTTGTTATATCTTGAACAAACGTACGATCAATTTTAAGTTGATGAAAGCTCAAATTTTGTAAGTTTCTTAAATTTGAATAACCCGTACCAAAGTCATCTAATGATAAGTTAAATCCCGATTCAACCAAGGTTCTAAAATGAGCATGCGCGATGCTTGTATCAAGGTATTCGTCTTCAGTTATCTCTAAACAAATAATAAAGCGTGAATTGGTAAGCTCTGTAATTTGTGGTAACAACGAGACATTACCCAGCTCTACATCACACGGAAATATATTAAGCGACACTTTAAAGCCTTCAGGCAATACCTCTATAGAGGTTAGCTCTTTGATTGTGGTGGCAATCATGGCCTCAGTAAAAGTCCAGGTTAAATTGTTTTTTCTAATAACCGGAATAAACTCATCTGGAAATAAAACACCGTACTTATCTTCAAAACGTGCAAGTACCTCGCAACCAATCAGCTTGCCACTTTGCAAACAAATAATAGGCTGGTAAGTCCAATAAAATGATCCCTTTTTGAGTCCTTTACGAATACGCTGATTAATAGAGCGACGTGCAGCAATTCTTGCATCAACTATTAACGCACTCGATATTCCCGCTAAACAGGTTAAAATTAACGAAATTATTAGTAATAAGTGGTTATTAGAAAAAAACAGACTCCAAGGTAAGTGCACTACCACACAATATTGTAGTGGCATAGTTAATTTGGCCACCCATTAAGAAAGAAATGTTATGCTAATAAGCATACAAATTTGGGTGAAAAAATGACGAAATTAACACGCGCAACGTATTCTGCTGCAATCAAATTAGAA
>NZ_JACJDW010000029.1:0-48008 GCF_014163745.1 Pseudoalteromonas sp. SR44-2
GCAATTGGTGCTGCAATGAGAAAGCTGACACATATCTGTTTTGGTGTTGTGAAGAATCAAACTGAATATCAGCCCCAAGCAATTTAAAGAAAGCTTGAGGCTGATTAGAAGAGATGGTATCTACGCGTTTGCCTTAAATTTTTACGCAGACAAAAATGGCGTTGCCTGAGCGCTCTGCCCATGGGGTTATTTTGTCGTAGTCATGTTCAAATATGTGAATCTCAAAGTACGGTTTTAAGGCTTCTTTGAGCTCGGTATAACTAAAAGCAACCATTGGGTGCTCGTCGTGCCATACGAGTGTTTTATCTGCGGTGGTTTTTTCGATGCTGAGTTTTAATAATTGTTTGCTGCCAGTGCCACTGTAGTGCCAGCCAGAGCGAAATGTGAAGAAGTTATTTTCGCTTGTTGCTGTGTGCTCTACAAATGAATCGCTGTCGATTTTATTTTTATCAACCGTGTTAAAACAAAACATTCCACCTACATTTAATGCATTGTGTACGCTAGCAAGGCATTCTTTTAACTTATTAATGCCGTCGCAGTAGTGGATTGAATACAAAAAGCAGGTAATTAAATCCAATTGCTCAGTTACCTTAAATTCACTCATATTTTGCAACGAAAACTGCGCTTCTGGGCAGCGCGTTTTTGCTTTATCTAGCATTGGCTGGTTTAAATCAAGCCCACTACTTTTATAACCGTTATCAATAAAGTGGCGTACATGCGGGCCGGTGCCACATGCTAAATCGAGATGGGTATTTGCGCCATTCCCAAAAATTTGGTGCAGCCTGTGAATAGAATTGCTTTGGGCTTGATAATTAATATCTGCACACATTAAGTCGTAGTAATCAGAAAGGTCGGTGTAAAGCGCATTTGCGGACATATAAGCCTAGTGGTAAGTAGTAGAATATTTTTAAGTCGCGCATAGTAAACTAGTTATGGCTATTAGCGAAGAAGATATGAGCTTTAGGGTTGTCGGGTGGCGCTTCGCTTATCCGACCTACGTATTTAAATATTATGAAACGTTATTAGAAAATGGTGCGGAAGTGGAGATTTGTTGGGTTTAGCTTCGCTCTACCCAACATACGCAATATAACTCTTTAACTAATTCCTAAATACTTATGTACTTGTATTGATAGGCGCCAGTTTTTGGCAATACAGGTGTCGATTGCGAGTTTAGTTGCTGATACTTTTTGGCTAATTGGCTGTAAATAAACAAGCTTAGGGTTAACACCTGTTTTAGCAAATAATTCTTCTAACTCTTCTACATGCTTTTGCATGGCAACGGGGTGTTTAATTTCGTTGGCACGCTTCATGGTGCTGGTAAGTACTTCATAACCACCGCGCATATTGATTTTTGGTGATACCGTTACCCATGTTTGCTCTGGGGCGAGTATTTCGAACGTGCCGCTGGTTTCTATTTGTGTACTAAAGCCGTGTTCGTGTAATAAGTTACATACTGGATTTAAATCAAACATACATGGCTCGCCGCCAGTAATAACTACGTGCTTTGCGGTATAACCACGTGATTGAAACAACGCTAAAATTTGCTCTGCACTGGCGTTAGCCCAATGATCTGAGTCGGCTTTTTTTTCTACGGTTTCGTCCAGCGATACTTTATATACATTATCAACATCCCACGTTTGCTTAGTGTCGCACCAAGAGCAACCTACTGGGCAGCCTTGCAGACGTAAAAATATTGAGGGTGTGCCAGTAAAGCTAGCTTCACCTTGAATGGTTTCAAACACTTCATTAATTTTGTACAAAAGAGATCTCACTTACTACCTAGCAGCCAAATTGCTACTATTAAAAAACCAAAAAGCGCTGTGCAAAAATTGTTATTTAAGCTGTGGCCGTGTAGTATATCGCGCCCTGATATAAACCTCTATTAAAACTAAGAGCAAAACAGATATGACGCAAAAAGTAGTTGTTATTTATTCCGGCGGTATGGACTCATTTACCGTATTAAATAAAGCCCTGCAACAAGGCCATGATGTATATGCCCTTTCATTTGACTATGGTCAGCGTCATGTAAAAGAGCTTAAAGTAGCGGCAAGTGTGTGTGAAAAATTAAACGTTCCACATAAAATTGTTGATATTTCGGCGATTAACCAACTTATTGGTGGCTCATCACTTACTGATGATATTGATGTACCTGAAGGCCATTACGAAGAAGAAAGCATGAAAAGTACGATTGTACCTAATCGTAATATGATTTTGCTCTCGCTTGCTGTTGGCTATGCGGTATCACTTAAAGCTAGCCAAGTTTATTACGGCGCTCACTCTGGGGATCATGCTATTTACCCTGATTGCCGTCCTGAATTTGTGCAAAAAATGGATGATGTGTGTCGTATTGCGAACTACGACGCGGTAGAAATTTTTAGCCCGTATTTAAATAATACTAAAATTGGTATTTTGACCGACGGTATTGAAATGGGTTTAGATTACAGCCAAACGTGGACCTGTTATAACGGCCGTGAAAAGGCCTGTGGTAAATGTGGCGCGTGCCAAGAGCGCCTTGAAGCATTTGCACTAAATAACATTACAGACCCGTTAGAATACGAATAAGCCGCAATTAATTAGTAATACAATTGCTGCATACAAAAAAAGGCTGTCATCGATAGCCTTTTTTGTTTGTCAGGTTTTAAGTCAATGGTATTGATTAAAGCCAGCGTTTTACGCGCGCTTTGTAAGCGGTAAACTCTTCGCCAAATAATTTAGTGAGCGCACGCTCCTCGGGTATTATTTGAAAAAATGTTAAATACGCAATAAACCCGATAATACATAAAAGCGCCCACAAGGAACTTAACCAAACACCCCACCCTGCTAAAATAAATGCAAAACCCACATACATTGGGTTACGCGAAATTTTATAAATGCCGCTCGTAATAAGTTTCGACGCTTGCTCTGGTTTATTTGGGTTTACTGTGGTGTTTGCTATTTTAAAGCTCGCTACCCCTGCAATACAAAAAACACACCCAATAATGACCAAACTTGCTGCTAAGTAGGTAATAAAGGCGGTGAAATCAATAACACTGTAATGCGCAATAAGCGCCATTATGCCTGCAAAAAACAGCACAACGATAACCGGTGGAATTTTATTATTTAACATGGCAACTCACTGTATTGACTAATTATGTTTATTTAAGTAGCTATTAAACAATATCTTAAGTGTATAAATGATGAACACGCTCAAAGCTGAACTTAAATAAAGTATACAAATTAAGTTACAATTGTCAGCTTTATCAAAAGCGCTTAAAGGTTATACTTTAACCATAAACGAATAATAAAATGATAAGGAATGAGGTTATGTCTGGAACTACGATGATTGTACTTATTGTGCTAATTTCGGTTGGCTCAGGAGTAGTTTACGATATGTATAAAAAGCATCTTGAGTTTAAGCATAAAATGCAAAACAACAACAGCGATGCCCATAAACAACTAGCTGAAACAAACGCACAAGTGCTTGCATTAAAAGAGCGTGTACAAACACTTGAGGCTATTGTTACTGATTCAAGCTTTAACGTTAAAGATGAAATTAATAAACTTTAAGTTGTTATAAGTAATTTGTATATAAATGCGCATTTTCTGGCTGCTCAATGCCGTGAGCAGCTAAAAACCCACCAATAGCTTGCCCGCAGCCCTGTGGTGCTCGCCCACTGTCTATCTCAAAATTTAACTGATTAGCATGTTGCTTACCCATAGAGCAAAGCCCTACGGTACTTGGCGAGCGCATAGCGATACTTAGGTTACCTATTTGTTCAACTGCAACGTGCTTACTAAAACGGGCAAAACCTTTGTATTTAAACTGCTCGTTTACGTAGTCATTACTTATGGCCACCAATGCCGCAATTAAGCCGTGTAAAAAGCTATTAGCGGATGAGTCTGCTGTTAAAAACGCAATTGTTTTTTTATTAAACTCGCTAAGCTGGCAATCCTCACACAACAGTTCAACAGTATATAAATGTTGCTCGGCTACTTGCTGCTGACTTTTAAGCTCAATGCTTTTTCCTGCAAATACAATGCGTTTAAGCACTTCATCAACGTTACTTGTAACCGCTTCGCTTTTAACAAGTTCAGGGTTTTGCGCCATTACCGGTAAGTCGTGATGGTTATTAAATGGCGTGCTTGTTGCGCCGCTTTGCATTAACTGAAAAAGCTCTCTTACTTCATGTTCACGCGCAACTTTTAACGCTAAAAATGCGGTTTGAATAAGCTCTGAAGTAGGTAAGTTTTCCTCTACTATCCAGCGTCTGCCAAATAATAGTTTTTTAGCTTTGGCTTCATTAGTAGATGCGCTTTTTTGGTAGTTATCAGGGCTCAGCACTGCTACTTGCAGGTAAATTTCTTCACCTTTTTGTGCAGCAAGCACCCTAAAGTGAGCCGAAAACTCAATACTCTCAAGTACTTCGTTTACGCTTTGAAGCGTGTGCTTGTAACGTAAAAAATGCTGTGGCACCACCCAATTACTATTAGCCAGTTGCACAAGGGGTGCATAAGAAATAGGTTGCTCGTAACTGTGTTGCCATTTTTGCTCATTGCTAAGCAAATGATTAATGTGACTCTTGTTATCTGACATAAATAAACCAAATAAACTCGCGTTGTGCGATATAAACTATGAACACATTACGTCATCAATGTCGTAATTAGATCACATGTACGCCCTACTTTTGGGCTTTTTTAACTATCGGTGAGTTCTTGATAGTCTGTTATAACTTTTTGATAGTATGGCTTATCTTTATTGAGCATTTTATTATAATGATTTATGAGTTGTCGTTGGTACATAGCGTGCTCTGTACTAGCAAAGTCCCACATTTTGTTGCCGGTATGGCTAATCTCATTATTGGCACTAAAGCTCACTTCAATCACTTCATAAAAACGTTTGTTGTCGTAAACTATTTGTTCACTTATAAGCCCTAAACCGAGTTGTTTTAAACCCACTCGCAACTTATAAGTGTGATGCACTGGGCATAAAATAAGCCGAACATTATTTAAATGCTCAACTGCGTTATTAGCAATGATTTGTTGTACTAAACTTAATAACAGCTCACCGCCAACACCTGCTATTACAACTACTTGGCTTTTACTTTGAGCAATTTCTATTTTGCCTACATCCTGACATAAGACCTGCCACTGCGGGTTTTTATCACAGGTTTTTTGTAATTTATTAATAGATGATAATTGCGCTTCTAGATCGTTCATTAAAGTGGCGACTATATCTACAAAAATAACGTGGTTTGCAGCTGCGCGTTTTAATAGCGCCATACCTAAATAACCATGGTCGCAGCAACAATCCCAAATAATATCGTGATGCTGCGAAATTAATTTATCAATGGCAGTTAGGCGTTTACTGAGCTTCATTTAAGCAGGTATTTGTGACGTTTTATAGACAAGCGCTTTTAAACTTTTGTCGCTGTCTACTTCAATAAAACGCTCGGTGGGGGCTAGGCGCTCAACAAATTCAATTGCGCCTTGGGTGTTCTCGTTTATTAATGCTTTAAATGCATCTTCGCTAAGCTCTGGGCTATTAGCACACAATAGTAATTGTGTGGTATCGCAAAGTAGCTCTGGCAACCTGCGCAGCACTTTTTGATAGTCTTTAGTTAATATAAAGCTGCCTTTTTGAAAGCTTGGCGGATCAACTATTATTAAATCAAACGGGGCTGCTTTTTTTAGTTTTCCAAACGATTTTAAAATATCGTGAGGTAAAAAACTGACGCCGCGCTCAAAACCATTTAGTTGATGGTTTTGCTTGCCGACTTTAAGCACGCCTTTGCTCATATCCATGTTCATCACATGATCTGCACCGCCTTGCATGGCGGCAAGCGAAAACCCACATGTATACGAAAACAAATTAAGCACTTTACCATGCTTGCTGTTAGCCATTACAAATTCACGGCCGCTACGCATATCGGGAAATATTCCGGTATTTTGACGGCTCTGTAAATCAACCAAAAAACGAATGCCATTTTCGGTTACAACATGTGGGTTAGGTAATTGCCCATAAACCACGGTGTTTTGGCTTTGTACGCCAGCACGTTGCTGGTACACAAGTGACGTAATAAGCTCTGGCTGATTTTTTTGTGCCCACTGCCACACAACATTGGTGAGCTCGCTTAGTGTTTGCTCGTCAATTTCATCGTACGAAACCAAAAATAAACTGGGCGGGTAAAAGTCTAAATTAATATGGCTTAATGCTTCGACGCTATGGCCTCGGCCATGAAAAACACGACACAGTTCATTTTTTAAAATTGGCGCATTTTCAAGCGCAGTAATAAGAGGTGTAAAGTTTGCTGTCATTTTTAATTAATCAACTGTTGTTGTAGTTCATGTATTTCATCGCGAACAGAGCCCGCTTTTTCAAATTCTAGGTCGCTTGCGTATGCATGCATTTTGGTTTCAAGCTGCTTAATTTGCACGGCAATTTCTTTCGCACTAAGAACCTTTTTAGACTCTTTACGAATAAGTTTAAGGTTGTCTTTAGGAGCCGCTTCCTCGCCTACATCCATTACATCAAGTATTTTTTTAGCCAGAGCATGAGGCTCTATGCCGTGCTCAACGTTGTATGCATGCTGAATTTCGCGCCTGCGTGCTGTTTCGTCCATGGCTTTTGCCATTGATTTTGTAATTCTGTCGCCATATAAAATAGCGCGGCCATCTAAGTGACGAGCAGCACGGCCAATAGTTTGTATCAGCGAGCGAGCCGAGCGTAAAAAGCCCTCTTTGTCAGCATCAAGTATGGCAACAAGTGCCACCTCTGGCATATCAAGGCCTTCTCGCAGTAAGTTAATGCCCACTAACACATCAAACACGCCTGCTCGTAAGTCACGAATTATTTCTACGCGCTCAACGGTATCAATGTCTGAATGTAAGTAACGTACTTTTACATTATGCTCGCTTAGGTAGTCTGTTAAATCCTCAGACATACGTTTAGTAAGTGTAGTTACCAGTACGCGTTCGCCCTTCTCCACACTTTTGTATATTTCTGAGAGTAAATCATCAACCTGATCGCCCACAGGACGTACTTCTATAAGTGGGTCGAGCAGCCCTGTTGGGCGAATTACTTGCTCTGCTATTTCACCCGCGCAGCGCTCTAACTCAAAGTCGCCAGGCGTTGCTGATACATAAATAGTTTGAGGTGCTATGGCTTCAAACTCTTCAAAACGCAGTGGCCTATTATCCATTGCTGAGGGCATTCTAAAACCATACTCAACAAGGTTTTCTTTACGGCTTCTGTCGCCTTTATACATGGCGCCAATTTGCGATACGGTTACGTGCGATTCATCAATAATCATTAATGCGTCATCAGGTAGGTAATCAAGCAATGTTGGCGGCGGATCGCCTGGCGTACGCCCAGATAAATAACGGCTGTAGTTTTCTATACCCGAGCAATAACCTAGCTCGGTCATCATTTCTATATCGTATTGCGTTCGCTGTGCTACACGTTGCTCTTCTACTAATTTGTTTGCACTGAGTAACTGGGCGCGTCGCTCTTTTAGTTCTTCTTTTATTTTTTCGATAGCGCCAAGTATTTTTTCACGCGGGGTAACATAGTGCGTTTTAGGATAAATAGTAGCGCGCACTATGTGCTTTTCAATTGCACCGGTAAGCGGGTCAAAAATACTTAGGCGTTCTATTTCATCATCAAACATTTCTACACGTACAGCAAAAGTGTCTGACTCAGCTGGGAATATGTCAACTACTTCGCCACGTACGCGGTATGTACCTCGGCTAAAATCTATATCATTGCGGGTATATTGTATTTCAGCAAGGCGGCGTAGCATGTCGCGTTGATCTACTTTTTCGCCCACTTTTAAAAGCAGCATCATTTTCATGTACGATTTAGGGTCACCCAAACCATAAATAGCGGATACCGATGCCACAATAATGGTGTCGCGACGCTCAAGCAATGCTTTGGTCGCACTTAAACGCATTTGCTCTATGTGCTCATTTATCGAAGCATCTTTTTCAATAAATGTGTCGCTAGATACAACATAGGCTTCTGGCTGGTAGTAATCGTAATACGATACAAAGTATTCAACCGCGTTTTTAGGAAAAAACTCTTTCATCTCGCCGTATAGCTGCGCAGCCAATGTTTTATTGTGCGCCATTATTATTGTTGGACGGTTTAAATCGCTAATAATATTGGCCATAGTAAAGGTTTTACCTGTACCGGTGGCACCTAATAACGTTTGGTGTGCAAGCCCTGCTTCTAACCCTTCGCATAGCTGTTTAATGGCGGTAGGCTGATCGCCTGCTGGTTTGAAATGTGATTTTAACTGAAAATGGTCGCTCAATTATTGCACTCCTGTAACGATTCGCCGCTCAGCGCTTCTAGTTTTTTCATAAACCATTTATATGCCACTATTGCTGTAAATAAATTACCTATGGCAGCGCCTATAAATAACCCTAATAATCCGGCTATTTCGTTGCCGATATAAGCAAATGGTACATAAAATATGAATAAACGAATAACGCTTAGTACCAATGCGTTCATTGGTTTGTGTAAAGCATTAAACGATGAGTTTGATAATATGATCACCCCTTGTAAGCCATAGCTTAGTGGGATGGTATAAATAAAGAGCTTAATTACATCTATTACGGCTTGTTCTTTACCAAATAATTGACTTATAACACCTGAAAATGCAATTAGTAATACGTAGATGGCAAATTGCCATACCATCACAAATTTTAGTGTGCCGGTATACGCTTCTTTAACACGGCATAATTTGCCAGCCCCAAAGTTTTGACTCACAAATGGCGGTAATGTCATCGATAGCGCAAGCACTATTATACTTGCAATAGATTCTATCCGGCTTCCTACTCCAAATGCGGCCACGGCTTCTGGCCCATGATGCGCTACTAAGGCGGTCATTACGGCCATTGCAACGGGTGTAAGCATGTTTGCACCTGCAGCAGGTAAACCAATTTTTAATATTTTACGAATAGCGCCAGTTACAGTTTGCTTGCCCGCTTTGAGACTCAACAAACGTTTTTTAACCGCTAATATATATAAAATAATAACCACAGCGACCGACCATGCAACAACACTTGCTATGGCAGCGCCTTGAATTCCTAACGCGGGTACCGGCCCAAAGCCAAATATAAGTATTGGGTCAAGTACGGCGTTTATCAGCCCGGCTCCGCCCATTACTATACTTGGCGTTTTGGTATCACCGCTGGCACGCAGTACCGAATTACCAATCATTGGGGTTATTAAAAATACGCTACCGATAAACCATACATTCATGTATTCGTGTATTAACGGCAATACTTGCGCGCCCGCTCCTAGCAAAGTAAATATGGGGTCAATCAGTAAATATCCAACAGATGACAACACAATAACCAAAACCACACCAACCATTAAAGAAATACTGGCATCAAAACGTGCTTCATCAATTTTATTACTGCCGAGCGCTTTCGCTATTACTGCTGATGTACCGATCCCCAGCCCTATTGCTAAGCTGATAACGGTAAAAGTAACCGGAAATGTAAAGCTCACGGCAGCTAGTGGTTCGGTGCCAAGTAAGCTTATAAAAAAGGTGTCTACAATATTGAACATCATTAGTGTGATCATGCCGAATATCATCGGTATGGTCATCGTCTTTAATGTAGGCAAGATAGGATCGTTTAGTAAATCTGGGCGAGTCTGAGATTTTGAAATTGCGCGCATGAAATAAATAGGCCTCTTTTTACTGAACGAATCATTTTAAAGCATCGAGGCAGTTCAAGCCACGGATTTATCACTACAATTGATGTAATTACGGAAGTAAATATTCTAAAAATAGTAAAACTTGATTTTTACATCTTTTTGTTAAAATAGAGCCTAAACACGCCAAAAAACAATTAAAACACATTTTTATAACTTTTATTACAAACACCTTGTGTTATCTGATGCTTTTTTACACAAAGCAACTACTTGGTTTATCGTTACGAAAAAATTCATTCATGGAGTTGCATCTATCAGCCACCAAAACATAACCTACTGTTTTACAATGAATAAAAAATAGTGATTTAAAAGCTTGAAATCGTTGTAGCACCCTAAAACATTGGTGCCGATGATGTTCTTAAAGTTTCATAAACAGAGTTATCCACAGAAACCGTGGATAACTCATTCAAAGCCGCATTTATAAAGGCCTTGAGAGACTCGCAATTTTCACTGAGGTCCAACCAATTGTTGATTTGCTAATTGTGGCATTTTTATAAACTCACACTAAAAACGCAAGCTTGCCAATTTTTCTTCTTAACATAGTTATACGTTAATAAATAAAAAACGTTTAATACAAAGTTAAGTTATTGATTGTTCTATTTTTGAGCGAAGATAATAATTGCTCAATTTATAGATCAAAATTGGATCACTATTAAGAGGGAAAATACTTTTATGACTATTCGTGTAGGTATATTTTTAGAAAATTAAAATAAAAAAGTAAATAAATACGAAGAATACCCGAAAGTAAAAAATGAAATTTTATGTTTTTGAGTTGTTTTTTAATTACAAGTGGCTTTAATGGCGTGTTTAATTTAACCAATTTAAAGACTCAACAATAATAAAACTCGCATTAGTATTCTTAAATTCTTAAAAAAACAGCTTTAATAGAGCTATAAATCACGCAGATCGAACACAAAAACAACGAATAAACCTCTTTTTTCAATTTATGACTTTTATATGTTGACACTTTGCGGCTCCATCATTAATATTTCGCCCCGTTGAAAGGCAAGACGCTTCCCCCTTAGCTCAGTTGGTTAGAGCGACGGACTGTTAATCCGCAGGTCCCCCGTTCGAGTCGGGGAGGGGGAGCCAAGTTTTTCAACCATAAACGTTTCCCCCTTAGCTCAGTTGGTTAGAGCGACGGACTGTTAATCCGCAGGTCCCCCGTTCGAGTCGGGGAGGGGGAGCCAAGTTTATGTTTATGATGTAGTTCCCCCTTAGCTCAGTTGGTTAGAGCGACGGACTGTTAATCCGCAGGTCCCCCGTTCGAGTCGGGGAGGGGGAGCCAAATCATCATAATAATATCAGTACTTTAGTTCCCCCTTAGCTCAGTTGGTTAGAGCGACGGACTGTTAATCCGCAGGTCCCCCGTTCGAGTCGGGGAGGGGGAGCCAATTCTAAGAATTTCATAGACATTCCAAGCTATTTCCACTACTCTTCCTTATATAACTAAAGCATTAGTTTAATTCTTTAATGCGCTGTACTTAGTTTATTAATCAAGGACTTGATTCCTTCCCTTTTGATTATTAAAAGACTGAAAACATGGCTGGATTTAAAAAACTTATTTTTATACAAATTATCTCTTGGTTATTGTGTGTTGCAGCAGGAAGCTACTTCATATCTATAAGCTTTGATACTGCGGTAAGTGATGCACAAAAAAATGCACAAACAACTGTTACTAAGTATATTAATGACCTTTCTTTAGACGATATTTCTGCTCAAAATTTAAAACAATCAATTGCAGATGGTAATACGTTTTCAAGCTTTACTCTAAGAGATTACCAAGGTGCTGAAGTATTTAGCATTAACCCCCCTACTCAATTACCAATGTTTGCTGATTTTGTACTCTCTAACTTTAACTCTGTACGCCCACAGTTTGCTGTAAACGATGCCGCAGATATAAAAGTTGAATTTGTACTTAACATTGAGCATTTAGCATCGCAGCTACAAACTTCCCTTTTTATTGTTATTTTGATTTCTGCCATTTTAGTTATTATTCCAATAATTCTAATGAAATCTATTTTTTATCATTTAAATAAAAATATAAGTACAACAGTTGCTGACATTATCGATATTTATATCAATCAAAACCAAGTTGATAATGATTTAGAAACAGCATTAGATGGCACTCGATTGAAAAAAATGGGAAAAGATTTAGTACCTAGTTTTAATCGGTTATCACATTTTTTAAAAAACAAAAACGAAAACATACAAAGCGCTGCTATGACTATCAAGCATGAAGCGTACAAAGATGTAATTACCTCGCTTGGTAATCGTAATATGTTTGTTGAGTACTACGAAAAAAATATTGAAAACACTGAGCAAAGTACATTTGGCTCTTTAGCTATGGTTCGTTGTAGCGAACTACAAGCTATAAACCAAAGCCGTGGTTATCAAAAAGGTGACGAGTACGTTAAAGGCGTTGCCGATATTATTAAGCACATAAGTGGCACTTACACGGGTAGCCAAGTATTTAGATTAAACAGCTCTGATTTTGCGGTAGTACTCCCCCACATTCCTTTAAAAGAAGCTGAGCGCTTTGGTGAAAACCTGCAATCGCGCTTCACGCAGTACCAACAAAACCAAGAGTTAAGCTCGGTAGCTAATACGGGTATTGTGGGTTACGAAAAAGGTAAACCGTTAGGCGAACTGCTTTCTGTTGTTGATAACGCGATGAGCATGGCGCAGTCAAAACAAGTGAATGCATGGCATGTACAACGCGAAACCGATTTAGTTAATAACGTAAGTGCGGGGTTTGGTAATCAAAACTGGCGTAAGGTTATTAAGGAAGTTATTGAATCTAAGCGTGTGCATTTAGTGATGCAAAACATTATGCCGCTTGGTAAAAGCATAAAAGCCTACGCTGAAGTACAAGTTCGATTTAAAACAGAAGACAATCAAGTACTGCCTACCGCTTCTTTTTTAGCAATGGCCGAAAAACTTGATATGGCAATAGAAATTGATCGCTTAATCATCGACTCTTCTCTTGAAAAGGTTAAAAGCCGTAATTTATCTGAAAAGTTTTTTGGTTTAAACGTAACAGCTTCTAGTGCACACAACGATCAGTTTGTAATTTGGCTAGAGCGCCGATTATTGAAAGATACGCATATTGCATCTAAACTAGTATTTGAGGTAAGCGAGTTTGGTTTACAGCAAAACATCAAGGCTAGTAAGCGCTTTATCGACATGGTTCACCGTGTTGGCGCACGCGTAACTGTTGAACGTTTTGGTGTTGGCTTAACTTCATTTAAGTTTTTCCGCGATTTAAAACCTGATTTTATTAAAATGGATGCAAGTTATACTCGCGGCCTAGAAGATGATAAAAATAATCAGTACTTTATGCGCTTAATGGTCGATTTAGCCCACCGCATTGGTGTTAGCGTATTTGCTGAAGGCGTTGAGAGCCAAGAAGAGAAACACATTATAGAAACGTTGTGTTTAGATGGCGTTCAGGGTTATTACATAGAAAAACCTAAAGACATATAGTCTATTGGAGGCATCATGAAAAGAGTGGTTACCTTTATTATACTTTTTATTATGCCTTTGAGTTTGTACGCAAGCGCCCCGCAAAAAGAATTAGTTTTTAGCACTCACAACTATCCTCCATTTTCATTTGTTGATGAAAGCAATAATGCCACTGGCCCCTTTGTTGATATACTTACCTTAGCGTGTAAACGCCTCAATTATAAATGTGAGTTTATTAGCGTACCAAATCGTCGCTCTAAGCTGATGTTAAAAAACCTGCAAGCTCAAGGAAACTTTCCTATGGGCTGGAATATTGACCGCAACGAATGGCTTTACTTTTCGATTCCGCTTATGAAAATGCAATATGGTTTTTTTCAACCTGAAGGTGCTAAAAAAACCATTAAAAGCCTCAATGATCTACAAAAAATGCAAATTGCTGTTTTTGGCCCTTCAAATGCATCTTTTCAACTAATCAAAATACAGCAACAAATGATTAAAGACGGATTGAGAGAATTTGATATTGTTTTACTCACTGATGCCAATGGTACGGGTGTAAAAATGATAGAAAACAACCGTATAGATGGATATTTCGCAAATACTTTACAAGCACGCGCTAGGCTAAAACAATTTAACTTACATCATGTTAATTTGGCCTTTTTA
Organism: Pseudoalteromonas sp. SR44-2; assembly: GCF_014163745.1. Lineage (NCBI taxonomy): Bacteria > Pseudomonadati > Pseudomonadota > Gammaproteobacteria > Alteromonadales > Pseudoalteromonadaceae > Pseudoalteromonas > Pseudoalteromonas sp. SR44-2. The sequence goes on from NZ_JACJDW010000029.1 coordinate 13,829, forward strand.
CAAAGCGAATCCCCCTATTTTATTGGGTTTAATAAAATTCAATTATCTTCTGAACAAATTGCCCTATTTAATAAAGCACTATTAGATTTATACCAAGAACACGATCAATTTAAAGATATTTTAAAGCCGTATAATATTGATCCTATTCTAATTACACCTGAAATCTTAAGTCGCTTTAATATCATTACTGATTGAGCCGTTTATTTGCTTCTCATGTGTTGTTAATCGATAAAGAAAAAAGGATAATACCCACGTTTATTATAGCGTGAGGCACACATGACAGAATATGTCTTGTTATTGATTGGAACCGTTCTGGTTAATAACTTTGTATTAGTACAATTTTTAGGCTTATGTCCGTTTATGGGCGTATCAGGTAAGCTTGATACGGCGATTGGTATGTCTTTGGCAACCACGTTTGTGCTTACCCTTGCCTCTGTAACTAGCTATTTAGTTAATCAATATATTTTAATCCCTCTGGATATCGCCTTTTTACGCACCATGAGCTTTATTTTAGTGATTGCCGTTGTAGTGCAATTTACCGAAATGGTTGTGCGTAAAACCAGCCCTACTCTATATCGTTTATTAGGCATATTTTTACCGCTGATCACCACTAACTGTGCGGTATTAGGTGTGGCTTTATTAAATATCAAAGAAGATCATTCGTTTTTACAATCTGCGGTATATGGTTTTGGTGCTGCGGTTGGTTTTTCTTTAGTGCTTGTATTGTTTGCAGCACTACGAGAGCGTTTAGCAGCTGCTGACGTTCCTACGCCTTTTAAAGGCGCCTCTATTGCAATGATCACTGCAGGCTTAATGTCGATGGCGTTTATGGGTTTTACTGGATTAGTGAAGTTTTAATATGACCTTGTTTTATGCCTTGATAGCGATTGGTTCGCTAGCACTCATTTTTGGACTTATTTTAGGGTTTGCAGCAATTCGCTTTCGCGTTGAAGGTAACCCTATTGTTGAGCAAATTGATACTATTTTGCCGCAAACTCAATGCGGACAATGTGGCTACCCGGGTTGTCGCCCTTACGCCGAAGCCATAGCTAATGGCGATGAAATAAATAAATGCCCACCAGGCGGCGAATCAACCATGAAAAAGCTTGCCGGCTTAATGGGGGTTGATGAAAAACCACTTGCCGGTGGCGAGCAAGCAGAACCTGTAAAAACAGTGGCTTATATTCGTGAAGATGAATGTATTGGCTGTACCAAATGTATTCAAGCCTGCCCAGTTGACGCTATTTTAGGCGCAACTCGTCAAATGCATACCGTGTTAATTGATGAATGTACTGGCTGTGATTTATGTGTTGAGCCTTGCCCTGTGGATTGCATTGATATGCTACCTGTAGCCGAAACTAAACAAAACTGGAAATGGCAGCTAGACGCTATTCCTGTTACACAAATAGATTAGAGGTTTGAGTGGACAAGTTACTTGAACAAATAAAAAAAGGCACCGTGTGGGCATTTCCTGGCGGCATTCACCCACCACAACAAAAATCACTCTCTAATAGTGCGAGTATCACTCGCCTACCTTTGCCCGATAAACTCATTATTGCGCTTAAGCAACACATAGGCGCAAACGGTAAGTTACTTGTAGAAAAAGGCCAACACGTCTTAAAAGGCCAACCACTAACAGAGCCTGCTGCTAACTGGTCGGTACCTGTGCATGCGCCAAGCTCTGGTGTGGTTACTGATATTGCACCTATGCCATCAGCACATCCATCGGCCCTGCCAGAACTAAGTGTTATTATTGAACCAGACGGCAAAGACGAATGGGTAGCTCTAAATAAAAATAAAAATCCTGTTGAGCTTAGCCATGATGAGCTTATAAATATTATTCACCAAGCCGGTATTAGCGGTATGGGTGGTGCTGGTTTTCCTACATATGTAAAAGCAGATACCAAGCAACCTATCGAATTTTTGATTGTAAATGCTGTTGAGTGCGAACCTTATATTACTGCCGATGACGTTTTAATGCGCGAACACGCTAAAGAAGTTATCCAAGGCATTGAAATAATGCAGCAACTTTTAAATCCAACGCTGTGCATTGTGGGTATAGAAGATAACAAGCCTGAAGCTATTGCAGCAATGAAGCAAGCAGCTGAGCATAACTCAAAAATTATTATTCAAACGGTGCCAACTATTTATCCATCTGGCGGTGAAAAGCAATTAATTAAATTACTTACTAACCGTGAAGTTCCTAGCATTGGTATTCCTGCCGATATTGGTATTTTAGTGCATAACACGGGTACTTTGTTTGCCGTACAACAAGCCGTTTATGAAGGCAAACCGCTAATTGAGCGTATAGTTACAGTAACAGGCAACACTATTCATAAACCTGGAAATGTATGGGCACTGCTTGGTACTGAAATAAAGCATTTACTAGATTGCCAAGGGTTCTCGCCTGTACCTCAACAAAGTGTTGTGATGGGCGGCCCAATGATGGGCTTTACGCTACCCACAGTACGTATTGGCATAGTTAAAACAACCAACTGTATTTTAGCGCCTGATCATAAAGAGCTAGCGGAACCCGGCCCTGAAAAAGCCTGTATACGTTGTAGCGCCTGTGCCGATGCCTGCCCTGCTTCTTTATTGCCACAACAATTGCAGTGGTTTGCTAAATCAAAAGAGTACGACAAACTACAAGAGCACAATTTATTTGATTGTATTGAATGTGGTGCTTGTGCCTATGTGTGCCCAAGCGAAATCCCTCTTGTACAGTACTACCGTATAGCCAAAGTTGAAATTAAAGAACAACAAGCTGATAAAATTAAAGCCGACAGAGCAAAAGAGCGTTTTGATGCCCGAAAAGAACGTTTAGAGCGTGAGCAAGAAGAACGCCAAAACCGCCATAAACGTAAACCTGCGGCTAAATCTGCTGACGAAAAGCAAAAAGTAGCTGAGGCACTAGCCCGTGTTAAAAATAAATCAGATAACGGCGATGAAAAATCAGCTGTTGCTGCCGCTATTGCACGCGCTAAAGCTAAAAAGCAACAAGGCGAAGAACTAGAGCCAGATAACAGCGAAGTAGCAAAAGAACGCGCACTACGTAAAGAACAAGCGCGTAAATATAAAGAGCAAAAATCTCAAACAGATGAATCGGCCGAGACTGCACCCGTTGATGATAAAAAATCAGCAGTCGCTGCAGCCATTGCTCGCGCTAAAGCTAAAAAAGCAGCACAAGCATTAGATAACGCTGAACAAACAACAAGTGAAGAGCCACAAAGCGAGGCAACCGTTGATGATAAAAAATCAGCAGTAGCTGCAGCCATTGCGCGCGCTAAAGCTAAAAAAGCAGCACAAGCATTAGATAACGCTGAACAAGCAACAAATGAAGAGCCACAAAGTGATGCCCCTGTTGATGATAAAAAAGCAGCCGTAGCTGCAGCTATTGCGCGTGCTAAAGCTAAAAAAGCGGCTAAAGCATTAGAAGAAGCTGAGCAAACAGTGAGTGAAGAGCCACAAAGCAAGGCCCCCGTTGATGACAAAAAATCAGCAGTAGCTGCAGCCATAGCTCGTGCTAAAGCTAAAAAAGCAGCTAAAGCATTAGAAAACGCTGAGCAAACCGTGAGTGAAGAGCCACAAAGTGATGCCCCTGTTGATGATAAAAAAGCAGCGGTAGCGGCGGCCATAGCTCGTGCTAAAGCTAAAAAATCAGCTAAAGCACTAGAAGATACCGAACAAACTCAGCTACAAGTTGATAGCGCAGCACCTAAGAGTGCAGAAAGTAACACCGATGACTCATCAGATCTTATTAACGTAGATAAACCTAAATCAGCCGACGATAAGAAAAAAGCCGCCGTGGCTGCTGCAATTGCGAGAGCAAAAGCTAAAAAGTTACAAAAAGAAGGAAATAATCAGTCATGAAATTAACCATGGCCAGTTCGCCGCATAATCACAGCCATAAATCGTTAACGCGATTAATGCTTAGCGTTATTGCTGCGTGTATTCCTGGGCTAATTGCTCAAGTTTTCTTTTTTGGAACAGGTGTCCTTATTCAACTGGTACTAGCGCTTGTTGCTGTAAGCGTATTTGAAGCTGCAATAATGCTAATACGAAAGCGCCCTGTTTGGCCTGCATTAAGTGATGGCAGTGCGTGGCTTACTGCCGTGTTATTGGCATTGAGTATCCCTCCACTTGCCCCTTGGTGGATAATCGTTATTGGCTGTTTATTTTCTATCGTTATAGTTAAACAGCTTTATGGCGGCCTTGGGTTTAACTTATTCAATCCAGCAATGGCGGCTTATGTACTGCTATTAGTTTCGTTTCCGGTGCAAATGACCGCATGGTTGCCTGTCACTGATTTAATAAATACGCCAATAGGCTTTGCAGATCAGCTAAGGCTAATATTTACCGATTTTACGGCCTCTGGGTTTAGCCTAGATCAAGTGCGCGCAGGGGTTGATGGCCTAACAATGGCAACCCCGCTGGATACTGTTAAAACAGACATAGCCCACGGTTTAACCGTTACCGAAAGTATGCAAAAGCCAATATTTAACGAATGGGCTGGCCTTGGTTGGGCATGGGTTAATTTAGGCTATTTAGTGGGTGGTTTATACTTACTAAAAGCAAAAATAATTAACTGGCATATTCCTGTCAGTTTTATCGCAACTTTAGCTGTATGTAGTGCTATTGGATATATCGCATCACCTGGTACAGAGCCGGGCACCCTATTTCACTTATTAAGTGGTGCCACTATGATGGGAGCCTTTTTTATAGCGACCGATCCGGTATCTGCAGCAACAACTAACAAAGGGCGCTTAATTTATGGCGCACTAATTGGCTTACTAATTTATTTAATTCGTACCTTTGGTGGTTTTCCTGATGCTATCGCATTTAGCGTATTACTGATTAATATTGCAGTCCCGCTAATAGACTACTACACACAGCCACGTACTTATGGCCATGGAGCAGTAAAATGATCATTTCGTCAATGGCTAAAAATGGTGCTATTTTAACTGCGTTTGCGTTAGCAACAACGGGCTTAGTTGCCTCTATCAACGCGCTTACTGCCGATAAAATTGCAGAGCAAGAACAACTGCAACTTATTGCGCAGCTACAAGAAGTGCTCGACCCAAAATCGTACGACAATCAATTATCACAAGATTGCGTAGTTATTACTGACGAAAAACTAGGCCCATACGCAAATCAAGTAATTTATCGTGCTCGTAAAAATAATAAACCAGTCGCTGTTGTTATTAGGCATGTTACGCCAAACGGCTACAGTGGCGATATTAACTTATTAACAGCTGTATTGAGCGATGGCACTATTGCTGGCGTGCGTACGACTAAACACGAAGAAACCCCTGGTTTAGGCGACAAAGTAGAAGTTAAAAAATCACTTTGGATCACAACATTTAAAAGCTTAACGGTTGAAGGCGAAGAAGACGCTCGCTGGGCTGTTAAAAAAGATGGCGGCCAGTTTGATCAATTTACAGGCGCGACCATAACGCCACGTGCTGTTGTGGGCTCTGTTAAAAATGCCGTATTGTTCGCACAAACTAATTTTGGTGATATTTTTGCAGCACCTAATGCCGAATGTATGGAGGTAGCTAAATGAGTGAGTTAAAAACATTATACAAAGAAGGTGTATGGGTAAATAACCCTGCCCTTGTACAGCTTTTAGGTTTATGTCCACTGCTTGCCGTTACCTCAACTGTAACAAATGCCTTAGGTTTAGGCTTAGCAACTTTACTCGTACTAATAGGCTCAAATGTTACCGTATCAATTGTGCGTAACTGGGTGCCAAAAGATATTCGTATACCTGTATTTGTAATGATCATCGCGGGCTTTGTAACAATAGTTCAATTACTTATGAACGCTTATACCTTTGGTTTATATCAATCATTGGGAATTTTTATCCCGTTGATTGTAACTAACTGCGCCATTATTGGCCGCGCCGAAGCATACGCCTCTAAAAATCCTGTTCATTTATCAGCATTTGACGGCTTAATGATGGGCTTAGGCTTTATGGCTGTATTGTTAGTATTAGGGGCTATGCGTGAATTAATTGGCCAAGGTACGCTGTTTGACGGAGCCGATTTATTACTTGGCCCATGGGCACAGAGCTTGCGTATAGAAGTATTTAACTTTGATAACCAATTTTTACTGGCAATTTTACCACCGGGTGCCTTTCTAGGGCTTGGGCTGCTTATTGCTGCAAAAAACGTAATTGACGCACAAATAAAATCAAAACAAGTTGCACCGCCAGAGGCTGAAAAAGGCCCTCGAGCACGTGTTACTAGCTTAACTTAAGGGGAAAACGTATTAGAGCAACAATTTGCACTAATACGTTTTAAGTTGCATGAATAAAGAAAAACGTCACCAAATACTGTCGCGCCTGCGCGACGATAACCCGCACCCAGTTACAGAGCTTGAATATTCAAGCCCATTTGAGTTACTAGTAGCAGTAACTCTTTCAGCACAAGCAACTGATGTAGGCGTTAATAAAGCCACTCGAAAGTTGTTCCCTGTTGCTAATACACCACAAGCCATTTTAGATTTAGGTCACGATACACTGCGTGATTATATAAAAACCATCGGCTTATTTAATTCTAAAGCTGCCAACGTTTATAAAATGTGCCAAATTTTGGTGGATGAACATGACAGCATCGTGCCAGAAAATCGTGAAGCCCTCGAAGCCCTACCAGGCGTTGGCCGTAAAACCGCTAATGTTGTACTCAACACAGCCTTTGGCTGGCCTGTAATAGCCGTAGATACACACATATTTCGTGTATCTAACCGTACCAAGCTTGCCATGGGTAAAGACGTAGTTGCTGTTGAACAAAAGCTTGAAAAAGTAGTACCTGCAGAATTTAAAGTGGACGTGCATCATTGGCTAATACTGCACGGGCGTTACACCTGCGTAGCACGTAAACCTAAGTGTGGCAGCTGTATTATTGAAGACTTGTGTGAGTTTAAAGATAAAACTGAATAATCTTTAGTCTACTTTGATAAAATTGCGGACAGTTAATGATTATGATGTCTGGGGTTAAGGTTTAACCCCTTTGGTTTCTCTTTAGTTTTGGAGTTGTGACATCCGCAATTGGGATTTACCAGAAAAAGTACGTAAATCGTGAACGTGAAATCGTAAGTAAATAACGTAGTGATCGCTACAACTAGTTTGACAATTTATAGAGGCGCGTAAGTCTTGTTGCTATAAGAAGCAACAAGACGAACTCATAATTCACTTTTTGTTAACTACAGATTTCATAATTAAATCCACATTTTCCAGTAAGAGTTTGAAACAACAGATCCACTTTATTGAAATTTGAGTACCGATCTTGATTTCCTCTATGCTCTCTGTCGCCAGCTAATGTAACTAAAATACTTTCTTTAGCTCTGGAAAGAGCTACAAACATCAAACATTTACTTTCAAAGTTGTTATCAGTATGATTCCAAAATGCTTCATCTTCCATCCCCATAAATATAACACATTGATATTCAAGTCCTTTACACTTATGAACATTCATTAATTGAACTGAATTTTCTGCATTAAACATTAATGATGCTTCTTCTAAGGTGGAAGTAACATTAATAGTATCTCTTAAATGCAACTCAAGATGCTTCCATATTAACTCAAAATACTCTAATGATTTGTACTGCGCCCATCTTGCTTTTATTTTGCTTATTCCAATAAACTCAAATGTTGCTTTAATTAGGTTCAGTAAAGAATTAACTGGATCTGTACCAATAAATGATTTTTGATTGATGTGAACATGATGACTTAGCTTATTAATGAACTCCACCTCTTCATCATTACTTATATTATTCAGCGATAAACAAAACTCACAAAATTCACTCCAATTTTGAGCATCTTTCAACGTGTATATTTTAAGTATAAAAGTGAACAGTCTACCTAATGGTTCTTTCAAAGTGTCTTGTAAATCTGTCATATCTAGATTTCTAATGCTTTTATTAGAAAGTCCAGATCTCAATACAGCCGTATACTTGGAAGAATGCTGCTTTGTCAAAACACATATTTCCTCTTCTTTAACTCCCGACTCAACTAGCGATGCAATATATTCCACAAGAAAAGAGGACTCTTTGAATTCATCAGGGAAATATTTAATTTTGCAGTTAGATAAAGGCTTAGTTAAAGGCTGAAGAACATTATTTTCATCTTCTACATACTCTAAAAACTTGTTAAGTACGCCTTGAATTTCTTCAGTTGCTCTATAATTTTTTGTTAGCAACATTCTCTTTATATTGGCATAACAAAAATCATTTTGAAATTCATCAAAAACTGTTGGATTAGCATTTGCAAATAGCATAATGCTTTGATTTAAATCACCTACACAAAGTAATTTGGTATCAGTACCCATGAACAAACAGCGTATTAAATTGTACTGCTCGTAACTGGTATCTTGAAATTCATCTATGAAAACATAAGGGTAGGATAAATTAAAAAGAGATTTAACATCAGCATTAAGCGTTACGATTCTTAAAGCCATTTTAATTAAAGATCCAATCCAAATTTTATTTTTACCATTGGACTGATAATTTTTTATAACTATGTCATAACGTTCAGAAGGTCTTTCATTTTCGGGCAAAACATTCTTGAACCGATCAACAATACTTTTACTAAAGGCATGGAATGTGAATGAATCGAAACGCTCAGCTTTTGATCCACAACGCTTTTTTACCCTTTTCCCAATATTTACCTGTGCCTCAGTTTTAAAAGATAAACATAATATGCGTTTAGGCCAATTACATTTATTAGTCTCCAAAAGGTAGTTAGATTTCTGAGCTAACAATTCTGTTTTTCCTGATCCTGCACCAGCTAAAATAGACAAAGAGCATTCATCGAATTTAATAATATTCATCAACTGCTGTGTTGCTTCAATACCCTCAGTTGGAAGCCAGTTATCTACAATCATTCGATAGTACCCTCAAGAATTTTTTGCGTTTTCAACGCAAGTCTTTTTAATTCTTTCGGTAACATTTCTTTTATTTTTTCAGGGGTATACGTGTCTTCCAATTTTGAAAATAGGCGAACATGTGAAGCAGGTTTACTCTTAGTACCTAAAAATCTATATTTATACCACAAAAAATTATTTAGATAGTCATCAGAGTAATGGGTAGCTCCTTCATTGCTTTCTTTAAGAACAGCATTGATTAAGGATTTTTCTCTTGAAGCTTTATCTACCGCACTTTCACTTTCATTTTCAGCTTCCCCTTTCGGTCCTCTTTCACCATGCACTTCATCCTTAGAACAAAATATATCTGGGAATGACATTATCATCGAATAATCAATATCTAATGGACTCGAAAAAAACACATTATTTTTTTCTAACTCATCCATAATATTTATTAGCCCAACGTCCGTATAGTTAATACTAAAATCTTTAGGATGAGATGCATCATTCCATTCAGGTAAAAGTGGCAAAATTTCTTCATGGAAGTAAGTCACATTTTTATGGGTATATAATTGTTTTATCGCATAATTTAATCGCCCAAATCCACCGCCATTCCGGTCTAAATCTAAATCCAACAATGTAATATATGGAATATTTATAGACTCTAACAAACGCCAAAAGTGATTTACATGTCTTCCACCTAGGGGAACTATTGAAATCGAATGAGTATCAATTTCTGTTGAAAAAGCTTCAAGTATTTTAGGTAAAACGACTTGCTCACTATCCCCTTCCCCTAAAATAACTAATTTTGCAAAGTAAATTTCTGGATATGCTTTTATAGCTTCACTAATGTACTTTGATTTTTCATCTTCTTTCTTCGGTAATTCTAACTTAGTTATTGCAGTGCTTTTAGTTTCCGAATTTAAACTAAAATGTCTTATCTGTGATGGTTCAATACGACCAACTATTGAAGCCGAATGTGTTGATATTATTGCCTGACAATTACCATCTTCTGTGTATTCTAAAATTAACTTTATAATGCGCCCTAAATAATGAGGTGATAGATGATTCTCAGGTTCTTCAAGAGATATTAAACTGAAAATAGGTAATTTCATTTTTTCCGCATCAAAATGAGTTTCTTTACCAGATATTGAAGCTGATTGAATTGATTTATCTATGTCGAATAAGGCTTTGGTTAGTGCAAAATATGCAAGTGATTTTTGACCATCACTTAAAAGTGATGTATCCATTTTATTTCCAGATTCATCAGAATTAAAATGTAATTGTAATAACTTAAGCACTTCATCAATATTGCTAAGAGGGAAATTCAAATCTGCATCTTTTAAATACCGCCCCTTATATATCGACTTCCAATTTGTATCAATTGCTTCTGAGAGTTGCTTCAAAGCAGGTGATTTTTTAGCAACGGTATTTAAATCAGAAGCTTTTTTTTCAAAGCTTTCTTTTTCAACGCCTGTCCAACGTATCGCTTTTAATAAACGCCCAAGAATTGCTTTTGAAGAATATTTCAATTGAATTAAAGGATCTCTGTTGGCAGGGATATAATTAACTTGTATCGCACTTCTAATTGCTCCAGATAAGCGATTTTTATCTTCGTCATCAAGTATTTTTTTTGTACTGCTAACTGTCCAGATATCTTCTTCAACTTCACCTGTAGGGTTGTAATCAAAAGTTAGTGAACCTTCAAGTCTAACTCTAAATAATAGGCTTCCAGAATCATCAGTAGCCACCATTTGATTTAATAAATAAGGTATTTCTGCATTATCTTTATTGAGCTTAGGAAAATCAAACCAAGCCTCAATCACCAAATGTTTAGAAGTGTCAGCTTGTTCAACAGAGGGGACATTAAAATCATTTTTAGATAGCCCTCTAAGGTTAGAATCAGTAGAAAATAATTTATTTAAAGCCTCTAATGCAGTGCTTTTACCTGTGCCATTATGACCAATGAGAGTAGTCAACGAAGAATCCAACATCAACGTTTGCGGTGATGCATTTGAAATACTCTTAAAGCCTGAAATATAAATTTTATTTAAACGCATTTTTCACTCTCAATCTAATGTAGGTAAATTCATTTCCCTAGCTTAAAAAGTATTCTTAATAAGGTATTTCAATCTACCATACTCTCAATAATTGAAACGATATTTAGTTCAATTTACCAGGAAAACATTATTTAAATCAGTAACAGCAAAAGTCAAAGGGATCAAATATTGTCTTCAGGCACCATATTACTGACCAGCTGATCTGAGCTTATTTGAGACAACCGATAATGCTAAATATTGGTGCTAATTGGTTGGGTATTGTTTTGTTGGGTTTCGATATACTCAACCCAACTTACGTCACTTAATTTAACACTGAGCAAACTTAAACTTTATACATCACGTTACTGACTATGTGCTACTGCCACAAACTAGCCTTGTGCGATTAGACATGCTTTATATCTACCATAATTATCTTTCGGCTGGCCTGTAATAGCCGTAGATACACATATATTTCGTGTATCTAACCGTACAAAGCTTGCCATGGGTAAAGATGTTGTCGCTGTAGAACAAAAGCTTGAAAAGGTTGTACCAAAAGAATTTAATGTAGACGTTCACCATTGGCTAATACTACACGGGCGCTACACCTGCGTAGCGCGTAAACCAAAGTGTGGCAGCTGTATTATTGAAGACTTGTGTGAGTTTAAAGATAAAACAGAGTAACTATAGGCAGCCTTGAGCGATAGCCAGTCATTTTGGAGGGCTGGCAATAACTTACACTATTTGCTATTAATAGAAACTCATACAATAAGGACGTTTTCGCGCTAAAAAAGGGAAAGTGTCCTCTGATAGAGTTGTTAGGTTGCATATGAGCACTGAGATTGAACCAATGTATGTTGATTGTGGCGAACATGGTAAGCGAGTTGCAGCCGTCGTCTGTTGCCATTTGTTGAAACCAGAAGGTGTACCTGTAGGCTTTATTGAAAACTCTAGCGAACCTAATGACCTTCAAGCGTGGTGTTCCAAATGTGAAGCCTTGTTTGATGAAGAAGATGGTATGACTGAGAAGTTTCGGGCCTTTAATAAAATGTCAGTTGTGTGTGTCAATTGTTATGAAACATCAGCTGATTATCACAGCGTCGAGGCTCAATAGTGTTTGTTGTAGACCTGCAACCTAACAAGCCAAGTCAGCGGGAATTTTACTCGCTGAAAAACGCTCTTAAAATCCCCTGCTTGGGGCGTTACCACCGTCTGCTCATGGCACTCTCCAGCCACTCGACAACATAAAATGCTGATAATAATTGGTAAGGTATTTTACTGTGTCGGATGGCGCTTCGCTTATTCGACCTACACTGGCACAAAACTGCCCATCAAATAAGTATGATTTTTATACTTTAGTGGTATAAAACTTTAAGGGAAGTATATTGTCGTTGATAATGATCAAAATCTTTATGCTTACGATGCAAACAGAAAACACATGAATTTCATTGCGCCTCTTATTTGTAGTAGCCAATGAAATAGAACAATTATTAGAACATTATCAAAGTATTAATTTCACAAGTTACACTCCTTTGGTTATGCTAGTGAGCATTATAAAATTATATTGCGAAACCCTCTATGCTACCTCTACTTCGTATCTTGATAATTGAGCAAGACCCAGCCACTTTACAAGGGCTTTCAACGAATCTGTCAAAGACCATTCCTAACTTTGAGCGAGACGATATTCATATCGATATTATTGAATGCCTCGAGCTTAAACACGCGCTGGAATGTGTAGAGGAAGATGGTGATATTCAAGCCGTGGTTCTAAGCTGGGATATGCACAACAAAGTGGGTGAGCGGATGTATAGCCGCTTTATTGAAGATTTAAAGGCAATTCGTCTTGAGTTGCCGGTTTATGTTATCGGCGACGACACTAAAGGACTAGAGATCGTTAACGAATCGGAAGAAATCGAATCCTTCTTTTTTAAAGATGAGGTAATTTCTGACCCAGAAGCTATTTTAGGTTATATGATCAACGATTTTGACGACCGTTCGGAAACGCCATTTTGGACGGCGTATCGTCGTTATGTGGGCGAGTCAAACGATTCATGGCACACACCGGGTCATAGCGGTGGCTCTAGCTTTAGAAACTCTCCTTATATTAAAGATTTTTATCAGTTTTATGGCCGCAATGTATTTGTTGGCGACCTGTCGGTTTCGGTAGACTCGCTAGGTTCATTATCAGACAGCACTAATACTATTGGTCGCGCCCAAGAATCAGCAGCGGCGACGTTTGAAGTTAAACACACCTACTTTGTTACAAATGGTTCATCTACCTCAAATAAAATCATCTTGCAGACACTGCTGCGCAAGGGAGATAAAGTAATTGTCGACCGTAATTGCCATAAATCAGTACACTATGGCATCTTGCAATCAGCCAGTTACCCTATTTATTTGGCGAGTATTTTAAATCCAAAATATGGCATTTTCGCGCCACCATCGTTGGCCGACATCAAGTTAGCAATTGAAAACAATACTGATGCTAAATTACTAGTGCTTACCGGTTGTACTTACGATGGCCTACTTAGCGACCTGAAACAAGTCGTAGATTATGCTCATCAATATGGTATCAAGGTATTTATAGATGAAGCTTGGTTTGCATACTCTTTGTTTCATCCTAGCTTTCGTCATTATTCTGCGATACATGCAGGGGCTGACTACATTACGCATTCGGCGCATAAAGTAGTATCGGCGTTTTCTCAAGCGTCTTATATTCATATTAACGACCCCGATTTTGATGCCGATTTCTTTCGAGAGATTTATAGTATCTACGCTAGTACATCGCCAAAATATCAGCTTATTGCATCGCTTGACGTGTGCCAAAAGCAATTAGAGATGGAAGGCTATAAGCTGCTCAATGCGCTGCTAAATCATGTTGAGGAGTTTAAACAACAGATGGCCTCGCTTAAGCAAATTAAAGTATTAGCTAAGCAAGACTTTATGGAAATATTCCCGCATTTTAGTGGTGATAACATGGGTCACGACCCATTAAAGATCCTTATTGATATTAGTGAGCTACCTTACTCATTAAAAGATATTCATAAATATCTACTGGATGAAATTGGGCTAGAGATAGAAAAATACACACACAGCACCATTTTGGTTTTACTGACGCTTGGCGGCACGCGCTCAAAAATAATTCGTTTGTACAATGCATTGAAAAAGCTAGACAGCGGTAAAGTAAAACTATCGAAATCGACGCGTAGAGCTCGCTTACCTGAAAATTTACCAGCCATAGACTTGGCGTGTCTTCCAAGCGATGCTTTTTATGGCGACCGCGAATCTGTGCCTATTAGCAAAAGTAACAACCGCATTTGTGCAGGTTTAGTTACTCCATATCCACCGGGCATACCGCTTTTAGTCCCAGGCCAGCATATCACTGATGATCATGTTGAATATTTGCAAGAGTTGGCAAGCCAAGGACTGACGATTCAAGGCAGTTTTGACGGTGAAATTTATGTTCTTAAGGGAAAGGTTAAAAAATAAAGGTATTGGTTTAATACTATCTCGATAATAATTGCTGGTGGCAGTGTCGCAAGACATTGCCGCAGTAACATTGAAGGTTTGTGTGAGTTTGAAGATCAAACGGGCTAGATTTTTTGTTTCCTTTGGGCTGTGAGTTCAGCCACTCGACAACATAAAATGTTGATGATAATTGGCAAGGTATTTTACTGTGTCGGATGCCGCTTCGCTTATCCGTCCTACACTGGCACATACCAGTCTACATAACTAATCTAACTTGAATTATAAACATGAAAAAAGGCGGTAAAACCGCCTTTTTAATGTTTATAATATTTTAACTATTATTACAGCTTGTAGCTTAAACCTAAGAATAAGCGTGGGCCGTAGTCATTCACTTCACCTAAGTTTCCTTCAACAAAGAAATCTTGTGATTTAGGTGCGCTGAACAAGTTAATTGCTTCTGCTTTAACTCTAAAGTGCTCATCAATTTTGTATGATGCGCGCATTTCCCATACGCCTACGCCATCAACATAACGAAGTCGAGTACCATTTGTAGTATATGGTTGGAAATACTCACTACGATATTTGTAAATAACGGCAGTATCAAACCCACCAATTTGGTAGTACAGCTGGCTGCTAAATACATGCTTTGAAAAGCCAGGTACTGAAGCCGACTCAATAATACCGTCAGTTAACTGTGTAGTATTACCATCTACGTCAGTCTCAAACGTATCGCCGTATAAGCTATCTTGGAACTCAAAGTCAGTGTCTGCATAGTTGTAACCAAATTTCATACCGATGCCATTATCCCAGCGGTAAGAAAATGAAGCTTCAAGGCCTAGTATTTCACTGTCCTCGTCTGATGTAACAGAGTTAGTGATTGGTAGTGAAACTGTTTCACCGGCAACAGTAAAATCTTCAATTACTGTTTGTTGTTGAAAACCACCGTTGAACTGTTTGTAGTATAAGCTTAACGCTAAGATTGAATCTTCGTTAGGGTACCATTCAAACGCAGCGTCGTAGTTCCACGACATAAGCGGTTGAGTGTCCGGGTTACCAGAACCATTTACACCCACTAATAAATCGCTGATTGAAGTTGCTGTACCATCTTTATCTTCTTCGAACGTACGGCTGTATCCTAAATCAGATGGATCTGCACGCGACATACCACGGTATATACCTGCACGGAATAAAATATCTTCGCTGTAATCAATAACTAGGTTAAAGCTTGGTAAGTACTTCGTGTAGTCACCACCGCTTTTTATTTTATCCAGTGAACCGTTATCAGACTCACGCAGAGAAAGTACACCTGTGTCACTTGTTACTACGTCAAAGCTATTTCTAAAACCAATCGAAGTTACTTCTGTGTCTACAATACGAAGACCAAAGTTACCGCGAATGAATTTGCCAAACATTTCAGTATCGTAGTTAGCCATTAAGTACACTGATGTTGTTTTTTCTGTTACATCAATTGTACCCGTATTTTCATATTCCACTTCTGGGTAAGCAAACACACCATCAACGTTAGAACCAGCTACAGCTTGTGAGAAACATACGTTGTCGTATGTAGCCCATGATGAACCTGTACCGCTAGCTACAACGTTACCGTCGCTATCAACATTTGTTACAATATCGCCATCAGATACACTCGATAAAAAGCCTGATTCAGGGAAATCGATTTGACAACCTTGTAATACGTCAAGCGCTTCAGTACCAGAGTCTAGTGTAAATTCGTTTCTTGAACCGTTACCTTGGCCACCACCATACTGTAGGAAAGTCATTTCAGATGTTCTAATACCACCTTGGACACTGGTAAAAACATTGCCATCTAGCGCATAGTCAAAATCTAGTCGCGCTGAGATAACTTCGTTTTCACGAACATTTTCACGGTCAAGTCGTGTTCTTAGGCTATCTGTAAAGTTTGAAATATCTGTTACGTCAAAGTCTGTTAATGTGAAATGAGGGATTTCATCGCCCATATCCCAAGAAAAGAAAGTTTGGCTTGAGGTTCTACCACGGTTAGATATTTGAAGTTCTTCGCGTTCTGTTTTTGAGTACGCTAAATCTAAATCAACAGTTAATCTATCGGTAACTGTATGCTCTATATTTATGCCGTAACCTTGGTAGTTTTCTTCACGAGAGAATTGCTCACCCGCTGATTCAATGCGCTCTTCACCTTCCCAATGTAAAATACCGCCTACATCGTTAGTGACAAGTGTTGGACCGGTTACACCTGGTGTAGCACGTTTTTGTAAAAAAATTAAATCGTGGCGTGCTTCTTGTTGTGTTCTATCTGAAATTTGTGCATCAAAGTTAACATCCCAATCAGCTGACGGTTGGTATTGCAGTGCAAAAAATACTGCATCACGTTCATCTGATGTTTCATTTTGGCGAAAGCTTCGGCTACTGCCAGTCCAAGCATAAGGAGTCCCATCACTTACTGCTTTACCTGTTTCTGGATCGATTTCTGTATCGTAGCCTTGGTTTTTACTGCCATTAACTTGGTCTTCACAGTCGCCTGCGCTGCTACGATAAAAACCTTCATTGGTATTATTAGGATCGTTTAAACACGCCCATAATGAAGAACCTGAAGGGCTAGAGCTTCTGTATTCAGCTTCTGGTTGACTAATTTCTTGGCGCTGCACACCAAAAGACACACCAACGGCTTGGCCGTTATCAAATTCAAACTGATCAACATAACTAAACGTGCCACGGTAACCCGCGTCACTTTGCAGCGAGTTATCTACATTACCTTCATCTGGGTTATAGTTTAATTTAACCTCAGCTGATACGCGCTGTTTGCCAAAATCAAGTGGAGTTATAGTTTCAAGTGCAATAACACCTGCAACACCACCTTCAATCATTGAGGCATCTTGCGTTTTATATATCGCTACTTTTTTTACAAGTTCAGAAGGAAACTGCGAAAAGTTAACTGAGCGGTCACCACTACCATTTGTCGCTTCACGACCATTAATGTGTGTTGCACTTAAAAATGGACCAAGACCACGGATAGTGATTTCTGTAGCACCACCGTTTTCACGGTGAGATGCAGCACCTGTAATTGATTCTAGTGCTTCACCGATAGACAGTGCTGGTAAATCACCAATATCTTCAGATGACAGGCCATCAACTACCGTTGTTGCTTCACGTTTAATTGCTATTTGATCTTGTATCGTTCTACGTGTACCTGTAACACTAATTATTTCAACGTCTTCTTCAACTTCTGTCGCTTTTCCCTGATCTTCCTGTGCGCTTGCTGTAAATACGCAAGAACTTGCCATACCTGCGATGACCGCTGTTCTTACCCATTTTGCAACTGGGCGCATTGCAAACTGCCCTGTTGTAGAATTATTGTTATCTCGTGACTTCAACGACATTTGAATTCTCCGCTGGTTGTTGTTGTGTGATTTTAGTGTGTTAGCTTGTTATGCTGATGTATATTTTATGTGACCTTTGGTATTAATATACTTAAACCCAGCATGATGATCAACCAATTTGACGTTTTAATATTACCATAAGGTATACCAATTTTAACTTAACGGCATTACCAGTAGGTCAGGCAGGTTTTTGCTAGAATATAAATAGCTCTAAACTAGTCCATAAATGAGTTATGGAGGCTAAAAAAGCGTGGTGAAAAGTATAAATAATAAAAAAGCCCCAAATTTGGGGCTTTTAAAAGTTAACTGATTAATTGGTTACTTAATCGTTTTGTATTTTCCATGTAGATCCAACACCTACTTCAGATGATTGAATATAATGAAGACCTTTAGCACCCGCCTCTGCCTGAAGGCCTGCAGGGTCAGTTTCTAATAACGTACTTGCTGCTGTAACGTACTCAAGCACTTCTTTACCGTTAGTTGCTGGGTCTTGGTCAATTGCACCATCAGTATCGAATGCGCCATTACCATTTAGTTTTCTAATTTCAACCCAGTCACCGCTTGCATCGCCTGATACTCGACTATCCATATAACCAAAGTTATTACTTAGCACCGAACTATCATGATTAATTAAGTCACAGTCATATTCAAAAGCATGGTCACTTTCAAGTGTATTTGGGTAAAATAGGCCTTGAGTTGTGGCACTGCTGTTTATTGTATCTGCGTCTGTTTGATCGCCTAAACCGTTTGCAATTAAATTTCCATTAAAGTTTATAACAAACGCATTTTTGGTCAGCCCGTAT
Organism: Pseudoalteromonas sp. SR44-2; assembly: GCF_014163745.1. Classification (NCBI taxonomy): domain Bacteria; kingdom Pseudomonadati; phylum Pseudomonadota; class Gammaproteobacteria; order Alteromonadales; family Pseudoalteromonadaceae; genus Pseudoalteromonas; species Pseudoalteromonas sp. SR44-2. Next base: position 32,371 of record NZ_JACJDW010000029.1, read on the forward strand.
AGTACCGGTGCATTCGCTGCGGTTAACTCATCGCAATCACTTGTTGGTGCTTTAGGGCCTATTTCCGTACTAAATACAATAGGTTGCTGTGAGTTCAAAACCGTATTGTTTGTTACATTTAGTGTAAAGTCGCCAGCGCTATCAAGTACAGCTTGGTTACCTGAGTTTGGCACACCGCCATCAGCTTGTGAAAATGGGTTAGCTGTAAATACAATACCGCCCGCTTCTTTATTACCAGAACGAATACCTGCAATGTAGTTGTTACTAACGGTGTGACCAAGTGGTGTGATCAATACCCCAGCAGGTCTGTCGCTTGAGCTTGCAATATCTGTAGTACGAATAATAATGTTGTCTGTAACACTATTAAATCCACCATCTTCTAATGAAATACCACCATTAGGATTTACGATTGTATTGCCTTTGATGGTTGCGCCAGAAGTTTGTACACGCATTAAACGACGACCCGTTACAAAGTTTTCTACGCGGTTATACTGAATAGTAAAGTTTGCGTTATCAGCTGCACCACTACCCGTTGTACTACCTGCATTGATTAAGTATAGACTTGATTGATCAAAGTTTGGATTATCACTGTCACTAAATAAATTATATTGAATAACGTGATCAGAGCTTGATGATGATATTTTTATCACAGACCCTTTTTCTGCTACATTTCGATTAGAGAATGTATTTCGCTCAACCAACGCACTTTGACCTTTTATCATCAGCCAATGGTATTCAGAGTTATTGAGTGTCGCTTCTTCTCCATCCATCGTGTTTTGCGAAAAAGTAAAGTTATCCCCTTCTGAGTAAATAACAGCACCTTCTTCGGTTTCACAAAATGCACCCGCTTTAGTATCTATATTCTTAAAGGTAAGCCCTGTTAACCCAGCGCCATCTACTCCAGCAGCTACATGCACACATACTTCACCACTAAGTACAGGAGTTTGACCTTCTACAGCGCGAAGCGTTACTGCACTGGTTAATACAATTGCGTCCATATCAGCATAAACACCGGTGTTTAAACCAATAACATCACCGTCAGCTAAACCGCCACTTATAGCACCAAGGAGTGCTTCAGGGTTACTAACTAATTGAGTGTAAACCAGTGTATCAAGTGAGTTTGTAACCTCACTCGCAAAGCCATCATTATCTGTATACGTGGCTTTTACTGACATTATTGAGCCAGCGTAATCAGAAGGCGTAAATGTTTTACTATTGCTCCCTGCTATTTCAACACCATCAGCAGACCAAGTATAAGTAACGTTAGCCTCTTCAACGCCGTTGTTATCAGTTATCTCAGCGGTTAACTCGCCATTTGTTAAATAAGGCACTACACCCATAATGGCTACGCTACCGGCTTCATCAACCGCAACAGCAGAAACAGCAATTGTTTCCTCTGATGTATTATCCTCGATAAACCCATTATCATCTGTATAAGCAACCTGAACACTTATCTTTTGACCTAAAAGTGATGCATCAACTGTAAAGGTGCTCTCTATTGCGCCATCTATCTCTTGTGCGTCAGCAAGCCATTGATAAGTAATATCTCCTGTCGCCCCATCGGTATCATTAATTTCTGCTGTTAATGTATTTCCAACAGTTGGCGTGCCGCTAATTGTAACTTCACCTTCTGAGTTTGTTCGTGCGACAACCTCTGTACCGGCTGAAGTTACAGACTCGTTAAACCCACGGCTATCTTCAAAAGATGCACTAACTGTAATAACTGTACCAAACTGTGCGTCTGTTAACGTGAGCGTTGAAAGTGCTTCATCAGCAATTTCTACGTCATCTGCAAACCATTTATAAGTTACTGTATCGCCATCAAAGCCATTGTCGTCAGCTACATTAGCAGTTAGTTGCGAACCAACTAGTGCGTCACCTGTAATAGTTAAACTTGCAGGAAATGCGATTGCGGCAACATCTGCGGTTGGTTCTGTAATATGCGATTCATTAATACCGCCATCATCGGTATAAAGCCCTTGAACTGTAATTGGTAACCCTATCTGATCGTCAGTCAATGTAAATGAAGCGCTATTTGCACCAGCAATTGCCTCACCATCTGCATACCAGTAGTAAGTCACGTCACCTGAGATACCATCAGGGTCACTAACTTCAGCTGTTAATGTTTGTCCGCTTGTAACAGTTCCACTAAGAGCAATAGAGCCCAAGTTGTTGTCATTGTTGTTTGAGTTTGTGTCACAACCAACGATTGCAGCTGCAATAGCGCATAGCGCAAAATGTTTGAATTTCATGGTGGCTCTATTCTCCAAATTTATAGTTTTAATATTTGGCCATCTATTGTGTGTGTTACCAAATAAATCATGTGTTTATTACCAAATTTATTTAAATTGCAAGTAAATTGTTAACCAACTTGGTAATATAACCACAATAAAATAAGTTTTTCCACTATCCCCACCTAATTAAATAACAATAAACAAACACCAAGTTAACCTTGGGCTTTTATTTTTGGTTGAAAATTGAATTCAATTGTGAAAAATAACGTTGAAGATACATAGCGTTATAGTAAAAACTTAGTTTTATATAGGGTTTAGTAAGTAATATTATTAAATATATGTGAAGTATTCTTATTTGAAGACAATAAGAAAAGAAGTGAGTTTGTATAAAGAGGATGATTTACAAAGAGAATTAAAATTAAGGGTAAAACAAGGGGCAATTTTCTTACCCCTTTTTTTGAGTGCTGTTTTATAACATGGCGTTATTATAAAACTCTACAGGCTCATTTGAACCCAAAGCAACAGGCACACGCTGGTGCAAGCTAGTTGGCGCAATATCTAAAATTCGCGTTCCTCTAGAGGTTGCTTTACCACCTGCGTTTTCAACTAAAAGTGCTAACGGGTTTGCTTCATAAAGCAGTCTTATCTTTCCGTTATCGTTACCACTGCGTTTATCTTGTGGATACAAAAATAACCCGCCTCGGCATAAAATACGATGAACGTCGCCTACCATCGCTGCATTCCAACGCATTGAGCTTTTTTCAAAGCTTTCACAGGTGTATAGCAATTTATCAAAATACACTTGTGTTGGTTCGTCCCAGTAACGGTAGTTAGCCATATTAACGGCAAATTCACGACTTTGTTCTGGCACACTTAACTGCTTATTTGTCAGTAAGTAACCGCCATGTGTTGAGTCTAACGTATAACAACGCGTAGGACCGCCAGTACTCATTACAAGTAATGATGAAGGGCCGTATAACACATAGCCTGCACATACTTGATTTACACCGGGCTGACTAAATTGCTCGTCGCTATCAAAAGGAACATCATCACGGGCTAAGTAAATAGTAAATATAGTGCCTATTTGCCCATTAACATCAATATTAGAAGAGCCATCTAACGGGTCAAAAGCAACAATAAACTTACCTTCAGGGTGGCCACCTACCGCATGATCTTCTTCCTCTGATGCAACAGATCGTACACAGCTATCATCAAGTAGGATGTCTTTAAGTAGTTGGTTTGCGATTACATCAAGCTTTTTTTGAACTTCACCTTGAACGTTTTCATTCAAAGTTGAGCCTAAAACACCGGCTAATTCACCTTGGCTTACTCGAAAAGCAATTTCTTTACTGGTCGCTAAAATTGTGCGAATAAGTAAAATAAGATCGGTATCTACACCGTCTTCTTTCAATACTGTATTTAATCTTTTCATGCGCTATACCTGTTTACACAATTTAGATCGTCAAAGCATTGCTCTAGCCTTGCAACCATACTTTGCTCTGAATGACGCAACCATACACGAGGGTCATAGTATTTCTTGTTTGGCTTATCATCCCCTTCAGGGTTACCAATTTGCCCCTGTAGGTATGCTTGCTTGTCTTTGTAGTAATCTAAAATACCTGTCCAACACGCCCACTGCGTATCGGTATCAATATTCATCTTCACTACGCCATACGTTAAAGACTCTGCAATTTTACTGTACTCAGAACCACTACCACCATGAAAAACAAAGTTAATTGAGTTGCTTGGTAGATTAAATTTTTCTGATACGTAAGCTTGTGAATCTTTTAAAATAGTTGGCGTAAGAACAACGTTACCCGGTTTATATACACCATGAACATTGCCAAAAGAGGCTGCAATTATAAAGTTAGGGCTAATACGACTTAAGCGTTCGTAAGCAAATGCAACATCTTCAGGTTGAGTGTATAAAGCAGAACTATCTAAGTGTGAGTTATCAACACCGTCTTCTTCGCCACCCGTGCAACCAAGCTCAATTTCAAGCGTCATACCTATTTTTGCCATACGCGTTAAGTAACGTTCACAAATTTCGATATTTTCTTCTAAAGGCTCTTCTGACAGATCAATCATATGTGAGCTAAACAATGGCTTGCCAGTCAGTTCAAAGTGTCTTTCACCTTCATCAAGCAAACCATCAATCCAAGGTAGTAGCTTTTTAGCTGCGTGATCAGTGTGAAGCATCACTGCTACTTCATAATGTGCTGCCACTGAATGTACATATCTTGCAGCACTTACCGCCCCAAGCACAGCTGATTGTTGCTCTGGTAAAGATAAGCTTTTACCACAAAAAAATTGTGCTCCACCATTAGAAAGCTGAATAATAACGGGCGAGTTTTTCTTTTTAGCAGCTTCTAGCGTCGCATTAATAGATGTTGTACTAACAACATTTACCGCTGGCAACGCATATTGATGTGTACGTGCATGCTCGTACACAGTACTTACTTCGTCGCCAACGATTACGCCTGGTAGTATTGTTGGGGCTAAATAATTCATTTATGAAATCCTTTCTATTTTAAAGCCTGGATACAAGAATCAGTAATTGCTTGCCAATTTTCTTGTTCAACCCATTCTTTTTTCGCTATCCAAGTACCGCCAACGGCGAATACATTATTTAAAGAAAGATAGTCCATTTTGTTACTTTCGCTAACGCCACCTGTAGGACAAAAGCTGACTGCTCTAAATACTGACGACACAGCTGACACAAAAGGAGCGCCACCAGCAAGCGATGCTGGGAATAATTTTTGCTCTTCAAAGCCATATTCAAGCGCCATTAAAATATCACCGGTGTTTGATACACCAGGAAGTACCGGCACATTACATTTAGCAAGTGCTTCAAGTAACGTAGGAGACACCGCTGGGGTTACAATAAAATCAGAACCCGCTTCAAGTGCTTGCTCCAAAATATCAGTATTGATGACTGTCCCTGCACCTACTTTTAGTTCTGGCACCTGTGCTTTAATAGCTTTTAATGCCTCTATTGATGCCTCTGTTCTTAGCACTACTTCAACTAAAGTAAGCCCAGCATTGGCCATAGCTTTCGCTATTTGAACACCTTGCTCTGGTGTATCTGCTTGAATTATAGGTAGCAGTGTTTGTCCTGACATAAGTTCAGAAAAGCGAGTCATAACGTTGTTCCTTTATAAAAAGTAATGCGGCCGAGGTATGGCGGCCTTTAATGTTTGTTTAACCTGAACTCTAGATAATAAATCTATCTCAAGCAGCTATTTTCAGCGCTAACTGTGTTGAATTTACTTGCAATAGGCCCGCTATTGACGCGTAAATCCGCCTTGTTTTCACTGAAAATCTCTAGCTAGAGAAAATAATTTTAAATATCACCATGATTCAATATGTTAGTAAATCTCTTAACCAGAGTTCAGGTTAATTATTTTGTTATACCAATTGCATTAAATTAATGAGCTATTATAGCGACAAGAAAATAGCTCAATAACAAGGCTAAAATTATGATAAATAGTTGCTCTATATAAATAATTTTTAACGTAGTTAGTGAGTTATTTAATACGCTAAGGTGATCATGTTTTTAATAAAATTGGTATCAAATCCCAGCTTCAGCCATTGCTAGCTGAAATATATCTTTTGGAGCAATAGCACCTGGTTGCTGTATAACAGTCCCTGCCGCTTTTGCAGCAAGTTGTACAGCACTTGAAATTGATTTATCAGATAAACGTGCACCTAAGTAAACACCGTTAAAGGCATCGCCTGCGGATGTCGTATCTACAACATTTGTTACCGGTATTATGGTGTGGCTTTGAAGCGTATCGCCCTCTTTTGTCACTACCGATTCAGGGCCATTTTTAACAACAATTTCTTCAATTTGGTAAGGCTTTAAATATTCAACAACTGCTTCTACGCTATGAACGTCATAAAGTGTTGTTAAATCTTCAACGCCTGGTAGGGTAATATCTGCAAACGTAAAGGCTAAATGATACTGCTCTTTTGTTTCCTCTACACTATTCCACAAACGTGCTCTGTAGTTAGGATCAAAAACGATTTTAACCCCAGCATCTTTAAGCTGCTTTACAACTTTCCAAAAGTCTTCACGTGCACTTTCTTCAATTATTGCTAATGAAATTCCTGAAAAGAAAAACATATCACCTTGGCTAAGCTGCTCGAGTGCATCAGCATCTAAAAAATCAACAACCTTTTTAGCTGCAGAATCATTGCGCCAATAAATAAAGCTACGCTCACCATGCTCATCAGTTTCTATGTAGTACATACCAGGTACTTTGGTGTCGTGAGCAAATACAAGTTGCGTATTTATTTGTTCACTCTCAAAGCGTTCTAGCATTTTTTTACTTAAATTATCTTGACCTAAAGCCGTAACAACCGAAGTAGTAACCTGCGGGAAGCAACGTTTTAAATACACTGCAGAATTATAAACATCGCCTGCAAATGATTGGTGCAGTGTTGCCGCGCTCATAGCTCTAAGCTCGACCATGCATTCACCGATAAAGTAAATATTTTTCATCTTGGAAGTTACCCTATGTAGTTAACTGCTATGCACATATACAAAATATGTTGGCATAGCAGTTATTATCTAGATTATTGAGGCTTTTTAAGAGGTTCTATTTTTGGAATTAAAATCCAAACAGCTGCCATTGCAATGATGGCTAAAGAAGCACCAATTACAAATGCTGGTGTGTAGTTACCATCAGCAGTAAGAAAAGGTACTAGCGATGTAAGACCTACAGCACCAAGCTTTGCCGCCATACCAGAAAAACCTGATAATGTACCCACTGCTTTTTTACCTAACAAATCACTTGGTAGTGTTTGCACGTTACCAATTGCAGTTTGAAAACCAAATAAGATAACAGCCATAATTAGTACCGCTGTTGTTGGTCCGCCTGGATTTGCCATTGCAAGTAGCGCTGGTAACATAATTAAACAACCCAGCGTAATAGTAAGCTTACGTGTTTTATCTGTATTCCAACCTGCTTTGAGTCGGTTTTGAGCCAATAAGCCACCAAACCAAGCACCAAACATAGCGCCAACATAAGGTACCCAACCGTATATACCAATAGATTTAACATCCATACCGTATACTTCATTTAGGTAAATAGGGATCCAAAATACAAATAACCACCAAATTGGGTCAATTGCGGCAGAGGCAATGATTACACCCCAGCTTTGCTTACGAGAAAGTAACTCAGCAGTTGTAGGGTTATATTCCTCTTCGTCTTCACCAGTTACATCACCGTTGTCATCAACACGTCTTTGACCCGTTAAGATATATTCACGTTCTTCGGCAGTCAGCCAAGGATGTGAGCTAGGCGGTGCTTTAACTAAAATTAACCATGGAACTAACCAAAGGAAACCTAATGCACCAACAAAAACAAACACCATTTGCCAGCTAAAGTAGATAGTTAAATAAGCAATTAAAGGAATAGCAATAATGCCACCAATTGCGGCGCCAGAGTTAAAAATACCCTGTGCTAAAGCACGTTCTTTAGTAGGGAACCATTCTGCGTTACCTTTAGCTGCACCAGGCCAGTTACCGGCTTCTGCTACACCTAAGATTGCGCGAAAAATACTAAGACTAAGTACACCTTGTGCAAATGCATGCGCAACGGTTGCAATAGACCAAACACCTATTGATAGTACAAAACCGAAGCGTGTGCCCACCCAGTCAAATATTTTACCAAAGATTGCCTGACCAAATGCATAAGCAAATACAAACACAATAGAAATATTAGCGTATATTTGTTTGCGTTCTAGCGCTGATTCATCAGGAAATAAATCTTCAACAATGTCCGGCCAAAGCACACTAAGTGCTTGGCGGTCGATATAGTTAATAATGGTAGCTAGCGCTATTAGCGCTATAACCCACCAACGTAAGCCTTTAAGTTGCATAATTAATCCTCAAGAAAGTCTTCACGCGCTGGGCTAAAAGTATCAATCAGGATTCCGCCTGTCGGGCAGGTAGCTCCATGATCAGCAAATGGTGGGATTAAGCAGCTGTCACCCGGTTTTAAGATTTTAGTTACGCCATCAATGTTAAAGTGAAATTCACCTTCAACAACATACGTTACTTGAGAATGTCTGTGAGCATGGTTATAACCAATAGCCCCTTTCTCAAACCAAATTTTAACAGCCATTAGCTCTTCGTTATAACCTAGCATTTGACGTTTTAGACCATTTCCTAAATCTTCAATTTCGGTCTCGTTACCAAATGAAAAGTTTGCGCTTTGCTTTTGCATCCTATTTACTCCTGATTATTGTTCATCATATAAACGCCTAATCGGCCATTTAAAGTGAACTCTTTATTTTGATAATTGAATGTGTTTTTAGCTGATGTTGGTGCTTTATTAATTGCCACTAAATATGAGTTGCCTTTAATATCAAGTTCAACAAGTGTTAAATCGCCCTGCTGACTATATTCAAGCTTTGTCACTCGACTTACAGCTTCTAAGGTATATTCTTTACTTGGGTTGTACTCACCATGTGGCTCTAATACTGATATAAATTTATGCTGCTTTTGACCCTCAACGCGACGAATAAAACCGTTTTCGTTGCGTAAATTAAAATCAGGGTCGTTTGCGCCTATTTGAGTAAACAAGAAAGACTCATCACCTTTAACCAAGCTCGTTTGCGTATAAAAACGACCATTTTCGTTTAGCCACGTTACTTTAGCTAAACCACTTTGAGGTTGCGCTTGAGCTTTAAGCCATAAATGTTGGTAGCCATTTTTAGTACTTAGCGCAGACAGCTGTGTTGCATTTGCTTTTAACTCAAAGCTGGTATCGATAAGCTGACCTCTATAATGCAAAGGCAAGTCAAGCTGGTGCGCTTTATTTGCAACAACATCAAATATATCAAGTGCAACTGTGCTTTGTAGTTCAGGTAAATTAATAAGTGCAAGCGTGCGCTCAAGATCAACGCCTTTATAAGCTGTGCTTATTTCGCCGCTTGAAACCGTGCCGTATTCATTCGTTTCGAAAAAGTTAAGTGTAGGGTAATTACTATTTCCCACTTCAACATTTGCATTAAAATGCGTTGTTTCGTCAACCACTACCGTATTGTGCGCAACAGTGTGTTTAGCGTAAGTTTCGTTTTCAGGTAAATAACGACCGCCGTATTTAGCTTCTACATTTAAGAAACGAGCTGCGCCATAATCAGATACAATTTCATTTCCGTGGTCGTAAAACTGCCATGTTAATTTATCAAAATGACCATGGCCTAAACCTTGTGCAGCAGGTTTAAAAAGCAGTGCTTGATCGCCACCTACCTGCGTTCTCATTACAACTAAAGCGCCTTGCTTTCCGTCATTACCATCACCGAAGGCAACAGATTTAAACGAATAAGGTTTTACCATGTTGTTATCAAGTGCTTGAGCTACTTTTAGCCCATCACCAGAGAGAATTATTTGGTCTTGTTGCTTAGCAATATCTAAATAACCTACATCGTTGGTTAAGCCATACGCTGCCGTTACTCCATTTACTAACTCAATGGTATCGATGCCTTTACTTTTTATTGCATCGTTAATTGGGAAAAACAAACCGTTGTAGCTAAGTTGAATCGTCGTATCAATCGCTTTTAATAATATGCCATCGCGATATTCAAAGATTTTTCTTTGTGGTTCGTTGTTTTCAATCGCTTTAGCAAACGTTACAAATGGTAATAGTGCAAAGCGTTGATAGTAAGGACCTTCGTTATAGTAACCTTGTGGTGAAAACAGCATCTCTAGCTGCTTAATAAAGCCACCCTTACCCGACTTTTCTAAATCGTATAATGATTTTTCTACCCACTCAGGTTCGCCTAATACATACCCTGCCATGCCAACACCCGCTGTTGCCCATGTTCCATGGTTATGTACTTTATTAAATGTAGACGGTTGGCCTACAGATGTGAACAACGAAACAGGACGGAGTAAGTCATTCTCGATTGTTTTAATATTATCGGCATTTAACGAGTCATAAATTAGATCATAAGCTTGTATTGTGTACACAAGCCACATTGCTTCATTTAGGCTTTGCCAAAAGAATTTCCCTGGGTTTTGCGAGTCCATTTTACGTTTTGGATGCAGACCAAGCGTTGGGTATAATTTTGCGTACTCAAGCAACATATCACGTACATAGTTTGCGTATTTATCATCTTGGCTTAATTGATAAATAATGCCCGCGTTGTACATAAGTTGGTAATTTTTTTTGTGGCGTTCATGTGTATAACCACCACCGCCATCTTTTGGAACGGGTACAGTGATAGGCTGTGCAATTTGTTCATCTACTTGCGCTTTTAATAGCTCAAACGCAGTAGCAAACTTTGTGCTACCGTTGCTACTAATTGCTTGGCGCATTTGCTTAACATCATCAGTAGTAATCACTAAGTTTGGGTGCGCTGCATGCGCCCCCAGTGATGTAAGTAATGTAATTGCAGCTACAGCAGCTATTTTAAAACGTGTTTGGCATTTTAATAAGTACATAGTATTTACCCTGCCTTATTTAAAATGTTGTTATTTTTTAATACTGCTGTATGTGGGCCTTTAACTCTTAGTTCTTTAACACTTGGTGCTTTAGTTGCATCAAATGTATTGTCTGAGATTTCAGTTTTAGGCTCGCCTACTGTGTGCTCTACAACAATAGCAGCAGATTTAACAAATTTATTATCTTTAATATTAGTAACCTGAACACCGTGAACATAAATGCTCGCTTGCTCTTTGTTACGCTTACCAAGGCCAACGTTATTAAGCGTATTATTTGTCATTTCAAAATGAGGACCAAATGTGCTTTCATCAGTGCCACCACGGTAAAGCTTAAGTACACCGCCTTCTACATCATTAAATGTATTATTATTGACAATAACGTATTCCGCGTTATAAACACCTAAGTCTTCAATTTCAGTATTTAGACGTAAAATGTCACCTGTTACTGTATTAAAGGTATTACCTGTAACAATAATTTCGTCAGCCATTGCACCTTTACCAGTGATAAAGAAATGGAATGAATGATTAATATCTAAAGCATTTAACTCTGAGTTGATCATTACAAAGCGGTAATTATCAACCATACCCCATTTTTGCGTACGAACAATGCTGTTACCTATTGCATCTGGCGCGTTTTCACCTGAAATTGATAAACCATCTAGTTTTAAGCTGCCGCCATCATGTATTTCAAACAAGGTAGAGCGTTGAAAAGTAAGTTTAGCCTTTGCGCTCTGCTTTGCTTTAATTGTCAACGTTTTATCAATTTTAACCAGTTTAGACACATCATACTGGCCAGACGCTAGTTCTAGAACATCGCCCGACTCTGCATTATCAATAGCATCTAGTAATGCACTTACATCAGCTTTAACAGAATGTGTCTTACCAGAATCAAAATCAACTAAAGCAGCTACTTTTGCATACCAACTAACACCGGTATCTTCTTTTTTAAGTACTTTTAAATCGCGCTTTGCACCTACATTTAAACTTTTAGATGTTGGGTAAAGTAGACCATTACTTGCTTTTTCCAGCGTGATTTTATCTTTTTTTACACCGTACGTTAGCTCAGAAAGCACTTTTGTATCTGCAATGTTGTTACTTAATACTAACCCACTTACATCGTCGAATGTTGTAAATGGCTGTTCACCATTTTGGTTTATGATTAAGTTGTTTTTCATTACGCTATTTTTTGGGGCTGCGCTACGCTCAGCATCGCTACCTGCAGCAAGTTGAATATGACGCACATTTATAAATGTGTTGTTTTCAATCGTCGCATTTTCTACTTGGTGATAACGATTAATAGATGAATTTGGTACGCCGTTCATCACAGTAAAACCACTGCCAAAACGATAGCCTGTTAGGCCTTGTAGGTAGTTATTTCTTACAATTTGATCTTTATTGATAACGCGGATACCACCTGTGTGATCAACACCATTACCAATGAAGATATTTTCTTCTATAAGATTGCCATTACCATGGCGCAGCGTTAATGTACCGCGCGCTTCATAAAATACGTTATTACGAAGGATGTTTTTACCTGATTTAACCGAAACAATTTCTACTTCACCATTGGTACGTTCAAAGTAATTATTTTCAACCAATGTATGTGAATCAGTTAGTGAGTAATGGCTTGTGCCAATACGCAGGGTTTCACCACCGTTAGAACCAAAAGTAGGACGGTAGCCAAAATAGTTGTTATCTATACGATGATAGTTTTCTTGGCTTGCTTTAGTGTTCAAACGAACAGCAACTGTCACACCTTTATTTCGTTTGCCAACTAAATGGCTATGATCAAAGCGGTTATGTTGTCCATATAAGGCAATCCAATAATCAGACTCTCGTTTGTCTGGATTACTGTAATTATCGATTACTGTTTGAGTAACTCGTGAATTGTAGGCTAATTCATTTTTATTTTTACGAAATTCTATTACAGCTGAGCTCGGTGTGTAGCCGTCTTTAAATACTAAACCGGAAACTTCGAGGTATTTACCTGCAAGTCTTAGGTTAGATTGACCTGATAGAATTACTTTTCCGTTAGTTTCAGCGGTTAATATAATAGGAGAGTTTTTTGTACCTTGGCCTTCAAGTAGAATTTCGAAGTCAGACCAAGTACCATTTTTAAGTACTACTTTGTCGCCAGCAACTAGATTAGCTGCGATATCATTAAAAGCTTGTTTACTTTCTATAAAATAATCTTTGGCCGCTACTTGTGTGGATATGCAACCGATGAGAACTAGACTAAGCTTTATTGTATTAATCAAACGCATAGTTAACTCTTTTTCGTTGTGACTGAAAGTAGTGCTTCATCAGAATTAAAAAAAGCTGACATTGCACAAAGACTTTAGTCAATTGGTGTCATGTGTGTTAAAGCGCTTTAAGTTAAAGCTCAAAGCGCTCAATAAGGTCGAGAAGTGTTACTTTTCTAACTTTTTGAAGTAATCAAAAATTTCAGGAACGTTACCTTGACCCATACCAGCGTCAAACGCTGCTTGTAGGTTAGCTGATGAACCTTCAGCGATTTTTGATTCAGTACCTAGGTCTTCTACCATTTGTAGGAAGTAGCCTAAATCTTTGTTTGCATTAGCAATCGAAAAACCAAGGTCGCTAACATTATCAACTGCATAGTTTTTACAAAATTGCATAAACGGTGAGTTAGATGGACCAGTCGACATAATGTCGAAAAGTTGTTGACGGTCAACACCAGCAAGCTCTGCCACTGCAAATGCTTGTGACATAGCACATACTGTCGTCATGCCCATGAAGTTGTTGATAAGCTTAGTTGTATGACCTGCACCTAGCTCGCCAAGATGGAAAACGTTTTCGCCTTGATCTTCCAGTACTGGTTTAACTTTATTGAATGTATCAATATCGCCTGAAGCCATAATGTTTAATAGACCATCTTTAGCATGTGCTGGTGTACGACCTAGTGGCGCGTCGATCATGCCTGCGCCTTTAGCTGCTAAATCAGCACCAATTTTTTTCGTAGATGATGGAATAGAAGTACCAAAATCAACTAATACTGCACCTTCTTTAATACCCGCTAGGATACCGTCTTCTGCGTAAACAATTTTTTCTACAACGGCAGACGTTGTAAGACAAAACATAACAATATCTGAACCTTCAGCTAGCTCTTTTGCAGTGCTTGCTGTTTTTGCGCCTCTAGCAACACATGCTGCAACCGCATCTTTGCTAAGGTCCATAACAATTAGCTCATAGCCTTTGTTTTGTAAATTTTCGGCCATGTTGCCGCCCATTAAGCCTAAGCCGATGAAACCGATGACTGGTTTTGACATGAATAACTCCTAAATATGTGGCGCATACTTTTATAAGAACAAGTAAAATTTACTCTATAAATACGCTGTGTCTTTTGTTTCAATTTGTAGAGTAACTTTAAGCTTGAGTTATTTATAAATTAACCTATGCAAAACGTGACTCTGATTAATTACCAATACATTGTATTCACTCAAACCAAGCAACTTACCAATTGGTATGTAAAAACTGTATTACCATACGCCTTTTTTGTCAACCAATAAGTTAACCAAGCAAATGCCATATTTTTACAAATTACACAGCAAGCAGCTTAAAAACTAACAAAAACATATTGTTATATAGCAATGACACAATTAAGCAAAGGTTAACTTTTGTTGAACAATCAGTAACTATTTTTATACTAATAGGTTGACCAATAATTGAGTACTGGTTATTTAAATATGCAAAATTTGATAAAATGATTCATTGATTGTCAATTTATAAAGGTCGTACTCAAACTGTTTTAAACCCACTCTCATATTAAGGTTGTGATTTATATGTAGTGCCTACATATATGGCTAATACATATAAAACCCCTAAAATGCGCTCAATAATAGCGCTTAGTTAAAAATACCCTTAACTTTGAATAAATAACTAAAGGAACTAAAAATGCGTTTATTACATACTATGCTGCGTGTAGCCAATTTGGATAAATCAATTGCTTTTTATACTGAAATATTAGGTATGAAAGAATTACGCAGAGCTGATAACAGTGAATACAGATACACTCTTGCCTTTGTTGGATATGGCGACGAAGCAGATAACACAGTATTGGAGCTAACTTATAATTGGGACGAAGATAGCTACGACCTAGGTAATGGATATGGTCATATTGCTATTGAGTTTGATGATATTTACAAAGCATGTGCAGATATTAAAGCTGCCGGTGGCAATGTAAGCCGTGAACCAGGGCCTGTAAAAGGCGGTACTACTGAAATTGCTTTTGTAAAAGACCCTGATGGCTATGCAATTGAGTTAATTCAGAAAAAAGAAGACATGAGTAAATTTTAAATTACTTAACAACTAATTCAAGTTATTACAATATGCTTAATGCCAATCTGCTTATTTAGGTTCTATTTAACGTTAAGAAAATTACGCTAGAACTAGGCAAAAATTTTTGTATCTAGTTGCTCTAAATAAAAAATTTTTAACGACGTTATAGTGCAATTTAATTAGTTAAATTGATCAACGATTTATGCTGGTTGGTATAACTATGGAGGGGTTTAATTTTATATATTGTTCAATATGGTTATGCAGATTGGTATTAAATAAAAGGTGCTTTGAGCACCCTTTTTTAACGCAACTGACTATCTTTACTACCACGCCTATTAAACGATTTAGCGCCAGCACCATTACCTTCTATTGCAGCTTGGCATGCAACACAGTAGCGAACTCCTGGTAGCGCGAGCCTTCGTGCTTGTGGGATTTTTTCATCGCACTCGTCACATAACTCAGCACTTGCACCAGATATTAAATTGCTTCTTGCATACTGTACGGCGTCGTTAACACTTGCATCAATTTGATCTTGAATTGCACCGTCTCGTGCCCATCCACTTGCCATAAATCCTCCTAATAAAGTTGGATGATTAAATTTATGCTAGCAAATCGAATCTTTATAAGTACTGAATATTTTTGGATTTTTG